>JAPUKJ010000186.1 GCA_027295705.1 Ignavibacteria bacterium
ACGGAGCTGATGACTCAACAGCGGCAAAGGTCAAAGAGACAAACGCCTCTTTCAACATATGGAATACAAGACACCAGAGAAAAATATGATAAAGCCTATGAGGAAACCGAATTCGCAGGGTATGAGGAATTTGAAGCAGAAACAAAATTAGCCACTTACGGAAAAGCCAAGTGGGGTATAAAGAGAATTGAGTTGGCTGATACAGACGAAGTAGTCTTGTTCAGAACTCCTTTTTATGCAGAAGCAGGAGGCCAAGTCGGCGACACCGGAAGAATTTTCGGAAAGGGATTTGAGTTTGCTGTTGCAGATACAATCAAAAGACGTCAAGATTTTGTCCACATAGGCCGGTTAACGGCAGGGACACTGGAAGAGTTCTCTAAAAGAGATTTCTCAGTTAGAGCAATAATCGACAAACCTCGGCGTATCAACATCCAGCGCAACCACTCAGCAACGCACTTGGTTCATGAGGCACTGCGGCGCGTTCTTGGCACGCATCTCCATCAACAAGGATCGCTTGTGGCTCCTGACCGTCTACGATTCGACTTCCCTCAATTCGGCAAAATCACGCCTGAGGAGATTCGCGCGATCGAGGACATAGTGAACGAGAAGATTAGTGATAATATATCCGTATTCACCGAAGTGGACATGCCGATTGAGAAAGCGAGGAAGATTCCTAACGTAAAGATGTTCTTCGGCGATAAGTATGGTGATACGGTCAGGGTGGTTTTCATCGATGAGAAGTTCAGCGTCGAATTCTGCGGCGGGACTCATGTAAAGAGTACAAAAGATATCGGTCTTTTCAAGATCATCTCTGAATCAAGCATTGCAAGTGGTATGCGGCGCATTGAAGCAATCACCGGCAAAGGAATCCAGAAGTACATCGACGAACAACTAATAAAAGTCCGGCAAGTGGACGACCAGCTCGCGCAGCTCATCGAGGAAAAGGAAATGCTCGAACGGGAACTCAACAAGCATACGAGCAAGCCGGCGTCCTCCCTCCGGCCATCGTTGGGAGTATTAGACCTTTCAAAAACGTCAGGCCCCTCGGAATCAATTGAGACTATCGAAGAGAACCTGAGAGAACGTGAGCAGGCAGTCGAGCAGGTCACGAAACAAACGAGCGGCTTGAAGAAAGAAATAGGCAAGCAAAAGTTAAAGGACGCTGCATCAGGGATAGATGAACTTGTTGGTGCGGCGCCTTCTCATAATGGGTTCAAGGTCGTCTCCGCTAAGATTGATGCTAACGACATAGAGCAACTCAAGAGTATCGGCGACACGCTTCGTTCGAAACTCGTAAGTGGAGTTGGCGTACTTGCCAGCATCATAGATGAGAAGGTTGCACTCGTGTGTGTTGTAACAGATGATCTTATCAAGGCAAAAAACCTGCAGGCTGGAAAGATCGTTGGTCAAATGGCAAAGCAAGTGGGAGGCGGCGGAGGCGGCAGACCACATCTTGCAACTGCAGGCGGCAAAGACGTCGCCAAACTCCACGAGGCATTGCGCCACACATCTGATATCGTGCGGTCCATGCTCTCCCGGTGATGCATTGAGCTTCAGGTTCTTCATTATTCATTGACAAGTTTCTATTTGCCACATGGCCCATCTCCCAATCACCATTCTCGCCCGCCAGGCGTTCGTTGAGGACGAGCTTAACGCTAGTGCAGCCGTAAAGAAAAAAATATTCGAACAGTGCGCCGACAAGATCCTCAAAGCGGTCGATATCATCATCAAAGCACTGAACCAGAAAAAGAAGTTGCTCCTCTGCGGCAACGGCGGAAGCGCTGCCGACTGTCAGCATCTGGCCACTGAATTCGTTATCCGAATGAGTCCCACTATCAAGCGCCCTGGCATCCCCGCAATAGCGCTGACAACGGACTCATCTTTGTTGACTGCTGGTGCCAATGATTTCGGATACGACAATGTGTTTACACGATCAGTCGAAACCTTGGGCAATCCTGGTGATGTCTTGATTGGTATAACGACAAGCGGAAGATCTGAAAGCGTCAACCTCGCGTTCAAGATGGCAAAATCCAAAGGGATGGCAACTATCGGATTCCTCGGCAAAGATGGCGGCGCAGCAAAAGACTTGGTGGATCTCGCCATCATCATCCCTTCTGATGACACCCAGCGCATCCAAGAGGGACACATCACAATAGGCCATATCATCTGCGGCCTTGTAGAGCGCGAGATGTATGGCTGAGCATTGGATGTCAGTTGGCGACTTCGATGACACGGAAGAGTAAGTTACGACGGGGAGACTTGCTGATCCCCCTTATCACCGTTGTCTTTGATGTTCTTGCTATCGAATTTTCATTTCTCTTTTCCTATTGGCTTCGCTTCCGCAGCTCGCTGTTTGACTACCTCGGCTATGCGTATGATGCGTCTCCACCCATCGTAGGATATTGGCTCGGATCCGTGTTTGTTGTCTTCGTGTGGCTCATGCTATTTCAAGGGCGAAGAATGTACGGTGCGCGAAGAAGCGTCAGTCTCTCCGATGAATTGATAAGCGTGGTCAAAGTTGTCAGTCTCGGGATGCTCATCGTAATGAGTGCTGCTTTCTTTTATCGTGATTTCTCCTACTCTCGCGTTGTGTTTGGGTTAATCTGGATCACATCCATCACATTCATCTTTATTGGAAGGGCTGTTGTACAAGCAGTTGAGCGTCGGCTCTACCGCCGGGGTCGGCATCTTCAGCATGCCATCATAATCGGTAGCAACAGCCTTGCAAATCAGGTGTACACTCGGCTCGACGGACATCCAACCTTCGGTTTCCACATCCTCGGTTATTTCGGTGATTCGAAAGCACATGAAGAACTCAAGCTCTCACGCGCACACTACCTCGGTCCGCTATCGGACGTTGCCCCGTACATTTTAGCCCGCAACATCGAACTCGCCTTCATCGCATTGCGTTCAAAGGACCACCCGAGTCTGTTCGAGCTCATCAGCGATTGTGAAGGGGTAAATATCAATTTTATGATGGTTCCTGACGTCCTGGAAGTTTTGACCAGCCAGGTGAAAGTGAAAGAACTAGAAGGCATCCCGTTCCTCAAGATCAAGAGTATCCCACTGACCTTCTGGGGACGAATCTCAAAACGCACATTTGACATCGTTCTCTCCGCCCTACTGATGATACTCCTCTCACCAGTGTGGCTGTTGACCATAGCTCTTATTCATCTTGGTTCAAAGGGTCCCATTTTTTTTCAACAAGTTCGAGTGGGACTGGACGGCCAGAAATTCAATATGTATAAATTCCGCTCCATGAAAGCTGGTTCGGAACACTTTGATGAACAGGCACGACTTGGCGTCAAGGATGATCCCAGACGAACACGCCTCGGTATATTTCTCAGAAAGTCCGGCCTTGATGAGCTGCCGCAATTGTTTAACGTTCTGAAAGGTGACATGAGTCTGGTAGGGCCCCGGCCTGAACGGATAAGGTTCGTTGAGGAATTTCAGGAGGCTGTTCCCAAGTACCTCGACCGCCACCGTGTCAAGACCGGCGTAACCGGATGGGCACAGGTCAATGGGCTGCGAGGAGACACCTCCATTGAGGAGCGCATCAAGTACGATCTCTACTATATTGAAAACTGGTCGCTCGCCTTCGACATCAAGATCCTCCTGCACACCCTCCGGACTGCGCTTATCGCCAAAGACGTCAATTAGCTATGGTCCCAATTCTTGTTTTCTATGTACACATCGTCTTCATGGCGACAGCGTTCACAAAACGGTGGCAAGATGATGGTCTGGCAGAAGGAATCCTTGCAGTCTTTTTCATTGGCTTGATCTTTTTCGTTGGATGGTCTATCACGTCGTTCATACTGACGCTGGTGATGGAGCCGGTAGGTTTTGGGTTGCTACTGGACAGAGATGCTGCTTCGTTACTACTCTTGACTACAGCAGAGGTAGTGTTCTATTATTTCTTTCTACAAAAGGATGAGACTGATGAGGTTGCGAAGAACAAGATTCAGGATTTAGTCAAAGAGGACCAGACTACTGAAGGGTGAAATTGAAGGTTATCAAACATGTTTGTTCTCGCTGAGGCAAGGATTTCCTCAACGGTTCAAATTTCCACAAGCGGATTTCACTCATAGCGGCTTCCTCAAGCATCGTGTTTGCCTTCTGGGCTGGCTTCAAACTCTTTATATTCCCATCAGGCAGAACCACAGCTTCAATCTTAATCTGCGCCTCGACGTTGACCCCTGGAGGATAGGTCGGTAAGTTACCGCTGATCTTGTTCCGCGTCCCCCCACCACTCCACTGCATTGAGAGAGATACAGATTTGCCCACGTCCCTGCCGACCATTCCTGGTACCTTCGGACCAGCCACTTCACCGGCATATTCACCGACACCCGAGGTGCTAAAATTTTCTTTCTGCCCAAGTCCGATGCCAGCGCTTCGCCCTTTTTCTCCCTTAGCGTGTTCAGCGACTCGAGTGCGGACATTCCCGGGCTGCTCATCAACATCCATCTTCCGACTGAGTGGAATTTTCAGCACTTCATCCAAGACATCGAACTTCCGTTCCGGCAAATCCATCGCTCCAGTTTTCGGAACAAGAGCCGAAGTGCTCGTACTTCCCTCTGTTCCCGGCAATGAAGGCCGCGCCAATGGCGCACTCGACACGTCGGCAATCGTCCCCCAACTTACCTCAATAAACTCCGGCTCGGTAATTGAAAAATCAATATTCCACAAAAAAAAGATCAGACCAATGCCCAGATGCAAGACAACTGAGCCGACCCACCCCTTTTTATCGTCAGTGCGAATCGTCATCTTGGAGAGCTATTGAGCGGTTAATGGTTGCGTGGCAATCATAAATCGAGTGACACCTACCGCCTTGGCAATGTCAATTACCTGAACGGTATTCTGGAGAGTCACGTTCTTGTCAGCCTTGATAATCACGATTTTGGCGTTGTCGTTGTTCAAAGCCGCTGAGAGCTTCTGACCGAGACTCTCCAGACTAACCTGCTGGTCGTTTACAAAAAGCTGCCCTTTCTCTGTCAGAGTTACAATGATATTCTTCTCGGTCTGTGTTTCACCTGTTTCAGCCTTCGGCAACTGGACTTTTATGCCCGGCTGAACGACGAAGGAAGACGAAAGAAGAAAAAAGATAAGCAATAGGAATACAATGTCCGTCAGCCCCGAGAAGCTGAACATAGTCAGAAGTTTGTTTTCAGACTGGAGTTTCATGGTGAACGACGCTAGCCCTTCTTCCGAAAGTATTCATCATCCTCGAATACGAAGGACCGTGACGGGGGAGGATCCCCCTGCACCTGCACTGGAGCACCTTTTTCTTCACGGCGCTGCAGAAGATCAAGAAATTCTGTTGTCGTCACTTCCATCTCGTGCACGAACCTTGCCACGCGACTGACAAAGTAGTTGTACACGGCGTAGGCAGGAATGCCGACCGCGAGCCCAAATGCTGTCGTGAGCAGGGCTACCCATATCCCCCCGGCAAGATCAGCTGGATTCACATTCCCTGCGAGACTTTCAATTTGTTGGAAGGCACTGATCATACCAACAACTGTACCGAGGAACCCAAGCATAGGAGCAATGCCAGCCATGCTGGCAAGAACAGGAAGACGCCTTTCAAGATGGTACACTTCTTCTCTCCCGGCAACTTCTACAGCCTCACGAACTTTCTCATCGCCCTGGTCATGTTTCAATATCCCACGGCGGACAATATTAGAAATCGGGGCATCCTTTTGAGAACAGAATGCCAGCACCGCCGACACGTCACCCTGATGAAAAATGCTCTTCACCTTCATCATGAATTGACCGACATCGAGCTGCGCTTTCCGCAATACTAAGTAGCGCTCGATAGCGACGTACACTGCGATCAACGAGCATAACAGGATAGGGTACATGACTACGCCCCCCTTCAAAACCATCTCTAGAAGATTCATTACTCCTCCTCTACGAAAGAATATTACAAACGCCCTTAATCAACGTTATCGTGAACTCATTCTTGCAACCCAAATGTGATTCTCCAGCATGTCTTGAAGGTGAGATGCAGCAGCAGCGGCTTCTTTCCGTGTCGCGTAGCGGCCAATCCGAACGCGGTGCCACGTCTCGCCGGCGATAGAACTCCTTTTAACGAACGCATCCATCCCGCCACTGACGAGTCTAGAAGCTTCTTCGTCGGCCTTCCTCCTGGTCATCCATGACGAAACTTGAACTGTATAATCCCCCACGCCCAACTGGCCTGCCCGCTTGCGTAGCAGTTCACTGATCAAACCATCCTTGCTGGCTGTTGCTATCTGACGTCCAGCGATGCCGAGACCGGGTGTCTCACGTGCAAGCGTTCTCAGCTGGTCTACAGTCATCTTGTCAAGTTGGGCTCGATACTCCTTATCTGGTGTAAGGACTCCCTTTGGCACCTCAATCGGAACCGGAGTGGGGGTCGGAGTGGGCTCCTCTGATGCGGGTTGTTCCACGGGTGGAAGGATCTTCGGCTCAGGCAATACCGCCTGAGCAGGCTCCGCAGGCTTTTCTCCCCACAAGTGAATGACACCAAAATAATTCAAAGCAAAAGTAAGAAGCCCAAGAATGATAATCGCGATAAACACTTGTAGTAGCGGTGACGGACCTCTACGGCCTTCCTCACTTTCGTGTAGAGTTGGAGGCGCAGGTTCCATCCCTCCCGACCCGGACTCGCCTTCCGTCGCTTCGTCTCTTAAATTAAGCTTAGGCATAAGCCTTTTCTCCTCTGATGGTATTGGGGCTTTTTTTGTGGTCAGTTTCTTTTCGTACTCATCAACGGTAACATCATGTTGCGTGTCAAGAACCATTTCCTTGCCGACCTGCCCAGCGAGTTCATCGTAGGGTGCTTCTTTACCCTTGAACTCCTCCTCGCCGACTGCCGGGACAAGTTCGTACCTTCCGACAACAAGATATTTTAGATTACGATAACGTTCATTCACCTTATCTGCAAGTTCTGCTTCAACTTCGAATATCGGCATCTTGCGTGCTCTTTTTACACCGACTACGCGAGTGCCAAATGTGCCGAAGTTGGGAATCTCCACCCGCTGGCCCTTCCGCAACGCCGATAACAAATACACGTATAGCAAATGTGATACCGATCCTATACTAGTTTCATCTGCCACTCCTCGGTCGACACACTTCTTCAGGAGGTCGTCACGATTCATGCAGTCTTATTGCTCCATTCAATGAGCTCACGTGATGCTGTAAATGCTAGGTAGTCCTTAGGTGGAATGATAAACACTTCCTTGGTTTCGGTGTTGACTCCTTTCCTTCCTGGTCGATGCTCAATGAGAAACTCACCGATGTTTTCAAGTTCTAACTCCCCTTTTGAAAGAATTTCCTCGTTCCACACATCAGCCATTGTGGTAATGATTTCACGGACAGTTTGTTTTGAAATCCCTGCCCGTTCTGAAATCATGTTGATAAGTTCTTCTTGACTCATGAACTCATGGACTCCATCTTGCGCATTACCACATGAAACCCATTCTTAGAGCCACCGTACGCGGTAAGCCCTCGTAACCTTCCCACCATATTTGCTTCTGATCCAACACGTTGTCAAACATAAGTGCTATGCTGAGCCGTGGAATGATTTGATACTCTGCCTTGAAGTCCAGTAGTGTAAACGTCGCAATTGACCTCTGTTCTTGTAAGTCCGTGTATTGCTTGCCGATAACTTGCAGAGTCGTCGCCAACGTGAGTCCAAATGGAAATCGGTGTTGGTATAGCCCGCTCACCAGGATTCCAGGGAAGTAAGGGATAGTCTTGTCGGTATCCGAATTTCTGGTATTGCGAACGGTGAGCGTAGCACCGAGATGGTCGTTCTCCGTGATATCTGCATATACTTCTGCCTGCAAAGAAATAACGCGGGTGATCCCAAAGTAGTCAACCCGCCATACACCTGGTAATGCAACGCTGACATATATGGGGAGATTCTCGACACGCTCGTAATTTGCCGATATTTTCCCCTTGATGGATGAGGAAATGTTGAGCTCAGTTCCAAGCGAGAAATTGTTGAAATATTCTGGGTGTCGTACGCGTACGTCATTCACGACATAAGGACTCGCTTCAACTGTAGATGCGAGGTTGTTGCGTTGAACATAGGGTTCATACCGAGCAAACACGATAAGCCAGTGCTCGGCATACCATGAGACCGAAAGCCTGGGATAGACTCTGCCAACGCTCCCGATATCAGAGCCGCGGACTAGATAAAACACCCCGCCGCCAACAATATCTACCTTGTCCAAAATCTGGTAACGGGCAGACAAGCCCAACTGAAGAAAATATGGATCACCGTTGACCGATGGCGCCGAGTAGAAGTTCCTCCAATAGGCGGCATCGCCCCTGAGCCCGAACCCTTCAAAGTCCTTGTTCCCAGCAAATTCAAGGCCTACTTCTGTTTCGGAGGTCTGATTGCTATCCTCGACAATAGTTCTGCCAATGTAGAAGCCGGAATTGTATGTGAACAAATTTGACATATCTGAATTCATCACTACATCTGCTAAGAACCGATTTACTGTGCGTTGACGGTTCGGCACGTACGAGCCATACAGCCGATACGCGTTGCCTTGGAATCCTAGGCTACCGCGGATTCTGCTCCCTGCAAAGACACCGGCGCCGTCAGAGAGATACACACCACCGGCGAGAGATGCATGTCCTTTGCGATAGTCGGAATTCGACACATGACCTGCGCTGGACTTGAATCCAGACTTCAAAAGGAAATCCGACGACCCGGAAGTCCTCCCGAACCACCCATCAAAAGACGGGGTACTGTATGAGCCATAAGCTCCAATAACCTTCCCGCTGAATCCCTCTCCTAAGTTAGAGAAAGCGACATGCTCTTTGTTGGCACTCCCTACTATCACCCGCAATGATTCACGTTGCCCCGGACCCCTATCTGAGGACGGGTCAAAAATTCTAGAATCATCAACCCTCCTCTTCGCGAATTCCGGCAGGTTGATGGTTTCAGTTCCTGTTATGACAAATTCAGGTAGATCAATTTTCGGGAGCGACGGTTCATTTTCCTTCCTTACACTGTCAGCGGCGATGTCTACGTCACGCCGGGGCGGAACGGGCTTGTCCTGCGCATACACAAACCTTGTTGCACTAGTCACCGCAGCCAGTGTAAGCATCACTACTGCATGACCGCACCAGAGCGAATTCTTCACTGCATCTCCTTCATCTTCTTATCTGCTTGCTCACCGAACTTGTCTTCCTTGTGAGAATTCAAAACGGTTTGATACGCTTCCCGAGCTTTTCCTTTATCTGAAGTTTTCTCGTAACATTCTCCGATCCTTAAGTACGCCCGGGCTATCCAGTCTTTCGCGGAGGGATAAATGTATTTCACACGCAACAACCCCTTTACGGCATCGCTGTACCTGGATTGCTCGTAGAGAGTCTCGCCAATGCGATATTGAGCCTCGGCGCCAAGCTCATCGGTACGGCGAGCGGCCACTTCAGAAAATGCATTGATCGCCTGAGCGTATTCCCCCCGTTGTTGTTGAACTATCCCGACGCCGACCATACTCTTGTCTCCATACAGAGTGCCTTTATGTTTCTCTGCAATGGAGGCGAACTGAGCACCCGCCTTTTCGATATCGGCAGAAGCTTGAAATGCCGCGCCTTTTTCGAACCCACCTTGGATGGCAGCTTCACTTTCAGGAAAGTCCTGTTGAAGCCGATCAAATATTCTTATTGCCTCGTCGTTTCTCTCCTGCTCGGCATAGGTCAGACCAAGCTCAAGCATGGATGCAGCGGTAATGGCACTGGAGGGATATGAATTCATCACCTTGCTAAATGACGCGATAGCTTCGTTCACCCTGTCCATGGCCAAGTAGCTCTTCCCCATCCAGTAATGAGCATCAGCCGTCAGTGGACTTGCAGGATAACGGCCAAGGAATGAGTTATATTCGACAATCGCCCGTTCGTACTCCTTCCGGCTGTAGGCCAAGTCACCTTTCTTGAAATACAACTTGTCAGCCATTGGGTTGTTCGGGTTGCTTCTCACAAAATCGTCAATCACCTTTGATGCTTGCTGCTCTTCGCCCATCAAAACGTAGCAGTACTGGATTCCATTGATTGCATCCGATGTATAAGGACTTGTAGGAAACCTGTCGAGAACGTCGCTGTAGTTCGTTATGGCCTTGTTGTAGTCCTGAAGGTTATAATAAGCATCCCCAATGCTATAGAGAGTCTTTGCCTGCAACTTGCTTCCACGATACAATGACAGCAGCGCCTCGAATTCCTTAATCGCCCTCTCGTAATCCTTGGCCTGGAAGTAAACCCACCCTATGCTGTATTGTGTATCATCGCGCAGATCCGAATTAGGAAACTTCGAGAGTAGATTTTGGAACTCTGTCAGGCCCTTTTCCGGAGCACCTCCCTTAATGTTTGCTTGGGCAAGCTGGTAGTACGCATAATCAATACCTCGCTCTTTTTCATACAATCTAATTGTCGAGCGATACACGCTCGCAGCCTTTTTGTAGTCCTTCAGAGAATAATAACAATCACCCAGCCGAAGATAAGAGTCATAACCGTACTTGCCCTTGCTGTGCTTCGACGTGATCTGTCCGAATGTCTTTGCCGCCTCGCCAAATTCCCTTAGCTGATAATTTGCCCAGCCAAGGCCATAGAGTGCATCAACATTTTTCGAACTCTGTGGATAATCTGAAACAACCTTACCGTAGTTGAACCGGGCTCTCTTCGAATCTCCTGATTGATAATAGGACTCCCCAAGCCAGAAATATGCTTCAGCTGCCCGTCGGTGGTTAGGATTAGATTTGAGGAACTGCGTGAAGCGCGTCGCCGCTTCTTTGAATTCCTTCATTTTCACCAAGGACCACCCTTCCTGAAACATCGCGTCTGCAACAACATCCTGGGGAGCATTCGTCGCTGAAACGGCACTCCTAAATGATTTACTCGCCTTGTCGAATTCTTGCTCTACCACATAGGTTTCGCCGAGCATTCTATATGTCTCTGCAAGAACATCGCTCTCCGGGTGGGTCTTAATAATGATGGCAAAATTGTCCTTCGCCTTTGTGTACTCCTTGTCTTCAAAATGCATTACGCCAAGCTCCAGTACTGCATTATCGGCAAAGTTTCCTTCAGGCCATCTTATTGGCACATCTGCCAGAGCTCGCTTTGCTTCATCTCTTCTCCCTGCGAGCTTCAATGCAATCCCTTTGCGAAACAACGCTGCGTGAGCAACTTCATCTGTCCCCTCTCCCAGCTCGCCAAATATCTTTGCTGCTCTCGAGTAGTTAGCTTCGTTCAAAAACGTCCATCCCAATGAGTATTTCACCTCTCGCTCAAGCCTGTGTCCTTTGTAGTTCTCAAGAAACTCCTCGTACTGCTTTAGGGCGCCGAGGTAGTCCCCCAGACTGAAATACGACTCACCAACTAAGTAGTCCGCTTCGGCTAGCTCATTGGTTCCTGAGATCTCCTTTTTCGCCTTCGTAAGCGTCTCTATCGCCTTTCGATACTCTTTCAGGTTGTAGTAGCACTCTCCAATGAGAACTTTGGCTGAAGAAGCCAGACCACTCTTTGGATACTTGACGAGCAAATCCTGGAATTTTTCAAGAGACTTCTCATACCTCTTTGTTCGTTTGTATGTCCAACCAGCCGAGTACATTGCATAGTCTGCAAACTCATTGCTTGGATAGTGCTCAAAAGAAATCTGGTAGTACTTCAAAGCGGCGTAAAAATCATCCGCCCTGAAATGAGACTCACCCACCCAGTACGCAGCTTCACCAGCAAGGTCACTCTCTCCATATTGATCCAGTACATCCTTGAATCTTCTGGCAGCTTCAGAGTAGTTCCCGCTGTTGTAATTGACCTCCCCCAATCGGAAAAGGACATCATCCCGAAGGCTGCTGATAGGAAAATCTCGCAGGAACGCCAGGTATCTCTGAATAGCGCCTTTCGTTTGTCCGAGACTGAACAAACACTCAGCAGTGAGAAAGTATACGTCAGCCCTCTTGGCGCTGTTAGGGTACTTTTGAAGGAACTTGTTCAATTCTTCAAAGGCAAGTTGAAATTGGCCGTCCTTGTGTAGACCATAGCCAAACGCATAATCTCGTTCCTCTGTTATCGGCTCACTGGGCTGGCTGCTTGCAAGAGAAAAAAAGAGAGGCGAGAACAGGAGTATTTTGAGACTGATCTGAAGCATAGAGCCCGGATAGTACCCATGCTTAAAGTAAACTATTAAATGGTTCAATTAGTGGCTTAATTTACAGTTTGGGGTCAAAGAAGTCAAGCAATATTTTGAAAATGAACGAATTTGGCCAGCTTGTATGAGCAAACTGCGCTGAGCAGAGAGTTTCTAGTCGATAGCAAGGAAAATAATAGCCGAGACTACACAGCCCAATAGTGTGCAGACGGCATTGATAATGTCGTTACTGATCCACCCAAGACCGCTTGCCCGTTTTGTTTTACTTCCACAGTGGTGTAATCGTTCCGTTCTTGTGCCACAAACACCTCAGTTATGTTGAACTTGCACAGTCGCTCCTAGCAAAGAATCGACAGAGCTTCCAAACAGCGCTCCTGTCAATGTGGCAAGCGCCGAACTTGTAGTAACAGAATGAGGAAGCCAGGGCAACGCGCTAGCCCAAACGCCCACTGCACCCAACACCCCGCCAACAAACCCAAGTTGCGAGACCGCACCTGACCCTTCCAGGTTCGACTCGCCGGAAAGTTGTAACAAGCCGCGGGGAAGAACGAGACAAATGCAATCTCGGTTTCCCATGTATCTGCAGCAGCAGCTCCGATGGAGCCAAGATATGCTATAAACCAGAAATCGTCTTGTAGAAGGTACCACAGCAGGGCAATCAACCCTCCCACACCACCGTTCGCAAACACCTGACTCCCATCCCGGCAATATGATTTCTCATATACGGATGCTGCTCTGATTTTGTTAGGCTTGCCCAAAATGGAGAGCAGACTTGAAAAGAGAAAAAACGCGAGCATTGGAACCGTCCATTGCCAGCCGCCTAAGCCAAGAACAATGCTCCCAAGAACAAACTGTGACACCGCACCTCCCAGGGTAAGGAACCGAACAGCAAATGAAATGATTGATATGATAGCCGCATAGAATACCCCCAGAAGCGCCTGCTCAGTCACAACATGACCCTCCAAAAGCGAAAGGGTGAGATTGTCGATATCTCACCATTGAGGATCAGCTGTAGCAATGACATGCTTGCTAGTTAACTTCGATCTATTCCTGAGGTTTGTCGAGAGAGTCAGGCTTCTGGCCAAGCGAATCGAGAGAATCTATCGCTGACTCTTTCATTCGCATCGAATCATCCACTACATAGATAGGACTGACTGCAGGTTGCAGATCGCCAGGCCGTGTTGGAAGAACGAGTTCCTCTTCCAGTAGAGGTCGTTTCACTTCGTCTTGAATGGGAAGCTGAATCTTCAATTGGGGCTGGCTGATAGTTGCTGGTTTGGCTTTATCAAATGCCGGTGAACGATCAAGAACGGCTGATTCTCTTGCACCTTCGTCGCTTGGGGCTGAAGGATTTCTCTGGGCATGACCTCTCTCTTCAATGAGCTCTTGGGATGATCCCCCCGTCGGCGTGGATTGTACTTTCGGGACAGGAACTGGCACAGGCAAATTGTCTCGAGCGACGGTTGAATCAATGACCTCTCCTTCCGTGGTATCAGGAACCTCTCCCGGCAGGATAAGAGCATAATATCCTATTATTCCGACTGCAACAAGAATTAGTAACGAGTAAGCATATGCCGGGAGGGGCTTCGTAAACTCAAGACCTGCTCTTCCGCGAGTCCACCCACGTGCCAACCGCTGATGCAACTGTGCCTCGAAGTACCACGGAGCCTTCTTTTTCTCGAGGCTCTTTAACGCCTCCCTGGTCTTCCGATTGTTTTCGTCCCTTCCGCGTGGAGGGTTACTTCCAGGCATTATCAATCGTTCCATATATCTTTAAGCATACCTTGCAACTGAGAACGAGCTCTATTTATTCTTGACTTTACCGTCCCAATATTCAGTCGAGTAGCGGCAGCAATTTCTTCATACGATAGTTCCTGAATATCGCGCAACACAATTACTTCACGGTATTTCGCTGGAAGGGAAGCTAAGGCCCTCTCGATGAGAACCTGCCTAATGGATGACTCCGCACGCTTGTCCGTCTGAGAATATTCGTCCTGCGATTGAAGAAGCAACTCTGATTCATCTGCGCGTCCGAAACTAAACGTGACCAGTCTGTGAAGCTTTTTTTTTCGCAACTGGGTTTTTGCAACGTTTGTCGCTATTGTGTATAGCCACGTAGAAAACTTTGCAACCGGCGCGTAGGAGTGCTTGTTTCGGAAAACGCGGACAAAAGTCTCCTGAACAACGTCGTTGCAATCGTCCCAGTCATTCAAGAATCTATATGCAAAATTCGTTAGCGAGTCCTTGTGGCGGCTAACCAGTATCGTGAAGGCCGCTTCGTTGTCTCTTTGGAACTCTGCAATCAACTCCTCGTCTGTTAGATCGCTTAGGGTTTTCGACATTCCTCCGAGACTAACTATTTAACCAACATCAACGTAAAATGTTCCACATGTTGCGGCCTGACACCTCATTGAAACGTCAGGGCAGGTGACAATTCTTGTTGTCTGAGAAGGCTTACGACCATGATTTCCAAGATTTGCCTAGGATCGATGGACGTAGATTTGAGCTGTTGTTCCGCGTTTGCAATCAATTCAAATGCACCCTCTATTTCTGATTCAGAGTACGTGTTCAAAACACTAATATACTCGTTGAGAAAATAGCGGTTTACTTTAAGCACGCGGACCTGCTCGTGGAAAGGAGCGTGCCGCCGTCGCAGATCATACATCTTCCACACGGTAGCAAAATACCGGGTCAGGCCTCGTGTGATCATGCCGGGATACTCCCCTCCGTCCAGCATCCGCTCGATGATCTCGGTGGACCGATCAATATCCTTTGATCCAACAGCTCTCTGAAGTTCAAAAATGTTAAACTTCTTAGATATCCCCACCGCGGATCTTATGTCCTCAATTGTAAGCTCTCTTTTCTCTCCAACATAAATAAAGAGCTTGTCAATCTCATTCTGAACTTCCCGTAAGGAAGTACCCACATATTCAGCAAGCAACTTACTCGCTTCAGAGTCTATTTTTCTACCTAGCTGTCTAACTCGTTTTTCTATCCAGCCAGGGATCTGGTTTTCATACATCGGTTTGAACTCAACAACAGTTGCACGCCGCTTTGCACTGACGTAGGGCTTCTTGCGAAAATCAGGTTTAGCAGAGAGAAGGACAAGGCAGTTAGTTTGCAAGGGATGATCAATGTAGTTTGAGAGGAGTTCTTTGTTCACGAGCTTATCCATCTCACGTACCACGACCACGCGCCGGTCAGACATCATGGGGAATGACGATGCACGTGACACGATATCCCTCCCGTCTGTTTCACTCCCATAGATCACTTCAAGATTAAATTCCCGAGCTTCCGTGGGAAGAGCTATATCTACAACCCGGCGCGCTGCCTCATCGACCAGGAAGTCTTCTTCACCGTAAAATAAATATACAGGCGATAACCTCTTTTGATTCAACGCGGCCTGAAGATCATCATATGTGACGTTGTCATTTGCCACGGGCAGTGCCACCCAAGAGTTCCGTTACAGGTCCATCACACCAGCCCGAAGAGATGTTTCGTAGATAACGGCGGGACCCATTGAGAATCAGGTTATTTCTTGTCGACATCCATCTTTGGTTCACCGAGATTTTCTCTTCGGATACTAACTCGTTTCATTACAACATCAGTTACGGGGCGATCACCCGGTTTTGTTGTCTTCACCTTTCCAATTGCACGTACCACCTCCATCCCGTTAATCACCTTGCCGAATACAGTGTGCTTACCATTCAGCCAAGGAGTTGGTGCAAGGGTTATAAAGAATTGACTTCCATTGGTATTGGGCCCATTGTTTGCCATTGAAAGAATACCCGGGCCGCTGTGCTTGAGCGAATCGACTATTTCATCCTCAAACTTCTTACCATAAATGCTTTCACCGCCTCTCCCCGTTCCAGTCGGGTCGCCGCTTTGGATCATGAATTCGTCCATAACTCGGTGAAAGATCACACCATCATAATAACCTTTCTCCGCAAGGCCGACAAAGTTTTTCGTTGTCTTTGGCGTAGCCTCACTGAAGAGCTCGATTTCGATTGTTCCCAGTGTTGTCTCAATCACTGCTATCTCTTTCTTGTGCTCCACTCCTGATCCTTTCTCATTATTTGGTTCACTTCGAGCTCGCTCCAGACTGGAAATAGACACTACAACTGCCAAACCAATCAAAAGCAAAAAATTCTTTTCGCCAAGGTTTTGAATCATATTTAGTCTCCTTAGATGACTAGAAGTAATATGTGAAACCTAATTTTGCACCAACACCAAAAAAATCGAGTGTCGGTATTGGTGACGCACCGGCAATGGAGCTGCCCGCATTGGAAAGTTCTCCGATGAATTCCCACCGGAGATCGGCACCAAGATAACCAAAGAAATCGTCACCGAACGCAGTGTTTGCCTCTATGTCAAACTTAGTACCGACTCCTTTGCCCGTGTACTTATCGTCGACAGTACTGTATGTTTCCGAAAAGGAACCAAAATGATATCCCGCTCCTATCCCAACCTTTACATTGTACACACCTTCCTCTACAAGAATGTACTGGGCTATGATCGTCGGCATGTGAGCAACGAACAAAAAGTCAGCAGTAGGAAATATGCTGGTCACGTTGTACGATGCAAGCACGTACGCATACTCCAGTTTAACTGCCCAGTCTTCAGAAAGGGGCACAGCCACAGCGCCAAAGAATTCAACTGCAGCCCTGAAATCCGATACTTGTTCAGTCACCCCGGCTGTCGCATTAATTCGATCAACAATGTCCAGCGCATTGACATAGCTTACGCCCATCCCACCTGAGATGCCCACTCGCGGGCTTGACGACGTTGCTTCACCAACAGCCAAAACAGGATAGAGGGATTGAGCAGAACATAGCTGGCACACAAATCCACATATAACGGTCGCGAATACGACGCGCGTATCAAGGTTTCTCATTTCTGAACTCCGCCACCTTACCCACAGCTTCGGAAACCCTAATGTGATCTTTCAAGAAAAAGAATAACCCAACAACAGTCACGCCTATGAACCCTACCGCGTGAGTGAGTGTGGCGAAACCTAGCGCTATCTCATTTGGGACGAAGAACAGACGGGTTAATGTTTGTGAAGCAAACACATGATATGAACCGGTTGCTCCCGGCGTCGGCATGGCAATTCCGATGCTCACTAGTGCCTGAAGGACGATGGCGGCTCTTAAGCCAAGGTGCAGGTCGAACGCATAAAAAGCTGTGTACATCATCAATATGTACATTGCCCAAACACCGATGCTAAGAACAATAATAATAACAAAATTATCCGGCCGCTTGAGAAATAGAAAGCCGTCAAGAAAAGAATGAGCTATCTTGTCGACGCGGAGCGAAACCTTTTGCGGAAGGACCTTCGCCAATGAACGGAGCAGTCTATCTGTCAAATCTCGCCGCATCATTAATGTCACAAAGGAGAATACAATTGCCAGTGTAATAGAAGACACAATCACACCTGTTCGCTCGAGCCATGGGAATGTATCTCGGAGCGGGCCGTCATACACCACCGGCATAAGAACGACCAGGATGAGAAAAGAGACAGTATCCATGATCCGTTCAACGACTATCGTACCTAGCGCGGCGCTCTTTGGAATCGATTCAAGTTTACCGATGGCATACGGCCGAACAATCTCGCCGGCGCGAGGCAGCATGTTGTTCACCAAATAGCCCACCATAACGCCTGAGAACAGACTGCCTAGCCCGATGTTCGGCTTGATCGGTTCCAGCAGGTAGCGCCATCGCCAGGAGCGAAGAATGTGACTTATCATAAGTAAAGCAAAAAACAAAAGGAACCACCAATAGTTTGCGTTCTTCATGGATACCAGCAATTTCTCCAAATCTGTTTGGCGAAATGCAAGATAAAGGAACAAAACCGTTAAAAGGGCACTGAAGAGATACTTGAGAAAGGTCCTGGCGCGTGAAGTCATATACGCGGATAATCATGAAGAGTGCGGAAGGCAGAGGATTCTCTAGCGCAAATCAACGACTTCAACCCCCTCCGGTATCTGGTATGTGAAGTGAGAATCCTGCAAACCGATGTTGACTTCAATATCTTTGACGAAGTATTCCGTTTGTTTGCCGCTCACATCGGATATCTCCGCTTTCTTGATGAGCCAGCTGGATTCATCAACCCACAGTTTCAAAGATCGAATGAACGACTGGTCATCCTTCGGGATAAGCTTAAGCCTAATTGTCTCGGTCTTGCCCAGCTTTTCTTTTCCAACCAGAGTCGAATAGAAATCTGCCGGTGCACCGGCTAATATTTTCTCAGGCGATATAGAGCGTCCATCCAATTTGAAGTTATCAATAAGCACCTGATTCGTCGAAACCGAATACGACCAAACTGTCTGCCCGTTCGTCACGATGGTCTGCTCATCAAATTCCACACGGTATTTATTACCTTTTTTGAGAAACAACGTTCCCGTTACGTACTGTTCAACGTTGGTCATCTCAAATCGCGTTCTTTGCGAGAATCGAAGCTGAGCATCGTCAATGGATTCATACTTCATCTTGACCCTCTCCAACACCTCTCGTGCCGTTTCCTCACCCCGCGTTGGCGAGAATGAAACGCAGAGAATTAACGCGAGCAGAGCCACAAACGTTCTCATCGCCAACCGATCCCTCCAAGACTATCCATTAATAATAGCATTTAATTCTACCTCCGATTCAACGAGAACTTCTCGCGCCTTACTTCCATCAAACGCCCCCACAACGCCAGCAGCCTCCAGCTCATCTACCAAGCGTGCAGCTCGGGAGTATCCGACTTTAAGCCTCCTCTGCAGCAATGACACGGATCCTTGTTGATGCCTAACGATTAGCTTTGCCGCTTCCTCAAATAGCTCATCACGATCACCGTTTCCAGCCGCCTGAGCACTGCGCTTCCTTTCTGTGATCGACGGAAGCATGAACGGTTTCGAATACCCTTGTTGCTTCACAATGTGATTCAGCAGGGCATCAACTTCTTCAGATGAGATATACGCGTTCTGCAACCGTACTGGTTTCGGGCTGCCACTTGCAAGGTAAAGCATATCACCGTGGCCCAACAGCTGTTCAGCCCCGTTCAGATCTAGAATGGTTCTCGAATCAACCTTCGAAGAAACTTGATAGGCTACACGAGCCGGAAAATTCGCTTTGATAACACCGGTAATAACATCCACTGACGGACGCTGTGTAGCTACAACCAGATGAATACCAACTGCCCGGGCAAGCTGTGCAAGCCTGGCGATGGGTTCTTCCACCTCCCGTGCAGCTGTGATCATCAAATCAGCGAGCTCGTCGATTACAACGACTAGATATGGGATCTTTGTCTGTCCACCAGTTTCACCACTCTTGATCTGTCCACTTTTCACTCGTTCGTTATAGTCGATGATGTTGCGCACGCCCGCGGCAGCAAGTTTGTCATACCTGTTTTCCATCTCGTACTCAACACCTCTTAGTGCCAAGACAGCACTGCGCGGGTTTGTGATGATTTCTTCCCCAGCATCAGGTGAGATCGCAAGATAATGGTTTCTCAGCTTCGCATATTGAGCCAGTTCAATTTTCTTGGGATCAATTATAACGAGCTTCAAATCTGACGGATGCATCCTATACAACAAGCTTGTAATAATCGTGTTTATTCCGACGCTTTTCCCTGAACCTGTAGATCCCGCCATCAGGAGATGTGGCATCTTTGAGAGGTCGTCCGCAAAGACTTCCCCCGAAATAGTCTTTCCCATTGCAATCGGGAGTTTCGCTTGAGTGTCCCTGAATCTGGATGAATTAATTACGCTTCGGATGGTGACCAGCGCTCGGTTGTGGTTTGGGATTTCGACGCCCACCGCGGCTTTGCCCGGGATTGGCGCCATGATTCGGATGCCTTTTGCCTCAAGTTTCAAGGCCATATCGTTTTCCAAACTGACGATGCGACTGATTTTCACTCCGCTCGCTGGAACAAGTTCGTATAATGTAACGACAGGCCCCGGCGTAACACTGACGCTTTCTAACTCCACATCGAACTGCGCTAGAGTATCCCGCAACAAGTCAGCGTTCGCTTTAAGCTCGTCTTCATCAATATCCTCTCTCCCCGGGCCAAGTGGATTCAATAGTTCCACAGACGGAAACACGTAGTCGATTTCTTCTGCCGGGGTTTGCCTCGAGCCTGATTCAGGCTTATCCAGATTCACTTCCGCCTCGCCAGCCTTACTTTCTATTTCAACGCGTACCTCCTTATGCCTATCACCAGCCAAGTGTGCAATCGATGTTTCATCACCAGCGGCCTCCTCGGGTTCAAACTGTCGGACACTGGAGCGTCTTAAGAGAAGCTCTGGCTCCGTCGCGAAATCAGACTCCTCGCTCAGTGGCTTTGAAATCTTGACAATTCCCTTTACACTTGTCCTGATAGAAGGTTCTAGTATCTTTTTCGGATTGACAAGTCTTCGGTTCCGCCATGTCTCTTTCTTGCGTGAAAGCCAATCCATCAGACGCAAGTATCCACTCCTGACACGATCCGTAGATCGTCGGAGATCGAGGTCAACCACAAGGACCGTTACAACAAGCACCGCAGTGACTAGGACGATGGAGCCTCCAACGCGCCCCAGCAATTGCGCGAGGATAGTGGCCATGAAATCACCAACAACGCCACTCCATTGCGCCCGAAAGGAATCCGGCCCTAGAATCAACCTAGTCATCCCAAAAGAGGCTGAGACAAGGAGCGCACCGACAAGTGTGTAATTTGCAAGACTGACGATCTTATTGTAATTCGCATTTCGAAGGATTGTCCACCCGAAAAGCATTAATAATAGAGGCAGACAGAAAATGTTGTAGCCAATGGTAGATTGTATTAGAAAGTCAGAGATTAACGCACCAACGAGGCCAAGCCAGTTCCGGGCGGTATCCGCTTTGGCTTGTACAAGCTCATCACCGCTAAAAACTTTGAACAGATCAGTGAAGTGAATTTCGGCACTTGCCTCATCAGCGGGGTCGTATGAGACGAGAGATAAAAAGATGAGTACGGCAGTAGCCATCAGGAGAATGGCTATGACCGATTTTTTTCGGTGAATGGAATTTCTTGCCGCACGTTGCCCATGTAGCGTGAATCCGTTCCGACTACGAACTTGAACTGGCATAGGGGGAGTACGTATCTCTTATGAAGAAGTCGGAAGTGTAACGGCCGCTTTCACCTCAGCGTCTCGCGAAAGCTTGATAACATTTCCTACAAGCCTAGGGAGAACTGCAATCGTATCCACTTCGGAGCACACCTTGAGATCATCCGCAAAACCGATGCTTGCCAGGAACTGGCCCTGTTCAGAATTCTTGATCATCTTAGGGATACTCTTGCCCAAGTTCTTGTACAGTACCGTCGCCGCAAGAGCAGCGTCGGACAAGGTGAGATCCAACCCTTTTTCGATCGACAGTTTCTGCAACAGCATCCCTGCACACACCGCATCTTCAATGGAAAACGTCCCGTTGTTCCCAGCACAGACAACGCAAAAGTCATGCTTGAGTTCTTTCAGAAATCTCACGACTGTAGAAATATTCATGAATCCGCAGATGACCATTTCACGGGCATAGCGCGCTTTGTCAATCGCGTGTGAGCCGTTGGTCGTGCTAAAGATGATAGCTTTTCCCTTGACCTTCTCCTCACTGTATTCATGCGGGGAGTTCCCCAGGTTAAAACCCTCGATGAGCTTGCCATTCCGTTCCCCACCTCGAAGGACGTAATCACCAAACAAATTACCTGAGATTTTAACCG
>JAPUKJ010000187.1 GCA_027295705.1 Ignavibacteria bacterium
GGTACGTTATGGATGCACTTGAGACCACCAAACGAGCCCTTAACGGCAGAGTCCCACTTATTGGATTTGCAGGTTCCCCGTGGACGCTGGCAATGTATATGGTGGAGGGATCGGGCAGCAGAGTATTCCGCAATGTGAAAACAATGATGCTGGACGAACCTGAAACTCTCACTGCGTTATTAAATAAGCTGGCGACAGCTGTCCGGCTGTATCTCGAGGCCCAGATCGCCGCGGGGGCAGATGCAGTCCAGATATTTGACACATGGGGTGGCATCCTGGCACCTGACTATTACAAAAAGTTCTCACTTGATTACATGTTTAAGATCGTATCAGAGATGCATAGGAACGATTCGCCGGTGATAATATTCTCGAAGGGGGCAAATCATTCACTCAAAGACATTGCGGATATCGGAGCTGACGTGGTCGGTATCGATTGGATGATAGATATGGCAGACGCCCGCAACCTGATCGGCGATAAGGTAAGCATTCAGGGAAATTTGGATCCTTCATCACTCTACGCATCACCCGAACGTATCCGACAAGAAGTGAGATCGATTCTTCGGAAATTTGGGAAAGGGCCAGGTCACGTGTTCAATCTTGGTCATGGCATATTTCCTGATGTTCCGGTTGACCACGCAAAAGCATTTGTACGAGCGGTGAAAGAGGAAAGCCCACCGTTTCATTCGTGAAATGACCACAACTCATAATATTCAACCATCAGTGAAGAACGAGAGACTTGCTCTCAAAGAGCGTGCTCGGACATATTTTGAAATGCTCCAGAGGAAAATCTGCAAAGTCTTAGAGGAAGTCGATGGTGACAACAAATTTGCAGAAGACCGGTGGGCGCGTGAGGAAGGAGGGGGGGGTGTTACCAAAGTGATGGAAGACGGGGCTGTGTTCGAGAAGGCTGGCGTCAATGTATCAACCGTCTTCGGGGTATTGCCAAAGGCGATCGCTCAAAAGATGCAGGTTGAGCCCAGCGATTTTTTTGCGACCGGTGTTTCGCTTGTGATTCATCCACGTAGTCCGATGATACCGACGGTACACGCAAACTATCGTTATTTCGAGCAGGCTGATGGCGACTCCTGGTTTGGTGGCGGCTCCGATTTGACACCTTATTATCCTTATGAGGAAGACATCATTCATTTTCATGAGACGTTGAGGAGGGCGTGCGACGTGCACGATTCGGATTACTATACCAATTTTAAGAAGTGGTGTGACGAATATTTTTTTATCAAACACCGAGGGGAGGCGCGAGGGGTTGGCGGAATTTTCTTTGACTATCTTCGAGGTGACGGAGAAAAACACCTTGCCTTTGTTCAATCTGTTGGTGATGCATTTCTAGATGCGTACGTGCCCATTGTGGAGAAACGCAAGACTGAGCCATGGGGTGAAAAGGAAAAAGCGTGGCAAGAACTTCGCCGTGGACGATATGTGGAGTTCAACCTTGTTTATGATCGGGGGACTGCCTTCGGGTTGGAAACGCTGGGAAGAACCGAATCCATTTTAATGTCACTACCTCCGAAGGTTGAGTGGAAGTACGACGTCCATCCACAGAACGGTTCAAGGGAAGCCTACCTTGTTGAGCTTCTGACAAGCCCGCGAGATTGGGTATCAAGTACTGAGTTGTTGAAAAACAAGAGGAGTAGCTAATTAGCGGCAATGCCAGATTCCGGTGGTAGTACGTTGAAGAGAGAATCGCCCTTAGGTGTCGTCCTCCTCCAACTTGGAGGTCCTGATTCTCTTGAAAGTGTAGAACCCTTTCTCTACAACCTTTTTTGTGATCCAGATATCATTGATCTACCTCTGGCGTTTCTCTTTCGCAGGCCGCTTGCTCGACTGATCTCCAGGCGGCGTGCCCCGAAAGTGCAGGAGCTCTACAAGCGGATAGGCAACAAGTCACCAATTCTCAAACTGACGAATCGCCAGGCAAGAGCACTGCAGCGTGAACTTGATGGAAAAATTGACGCAAAAGTCTACGTGGGCATGAGGTACTGGTCTCCGATGACCGACGATGCCATTGAGCAAATCTACAAAGACAATGTTCATAGGGTTCTCTTGCTCCCTCTGTATCCACACTACTCCAAGACGACGACCGGTTCAAGTGTGAACGAGTGGAACAGGGTTATTGCCCGCCATGGCCTCAACCACGTGGCTGTTGATCTGGTGGAAGAGTACTGTGACCACCCGTTGTATATTTCTTCGCTGGTGCAGAATATTAACATTGCTTTGAAAAGGGTTGCCGCTTCGGATCGCTCGAAGGTCCATCTCGTATTCAGTGCGCACGGCACTCCGGTCAAATTGGTAAAATCCGGAGATCCATACCAGACTCAGATTGTGCGTACATACAACGCTGTTCTCGCCAAGGGTGAGTTCGGCCTGAATCATCATCTGTGTTATCAAAGTAAGGTTGGTCCGGAGAAATGGCTGGAACCATCGCTTGATAATACTATCAAACGGCTTGCACAGGAGAAAGTCTCACATGTTATAGTCATTCCTATCGCATTTGTCTCCGACCACAGTGAAACTCTCTGGGAAATCAACATCGAAACAAAAGAAGAGGCAAAACGTCTGGGCATCAAGTATTTCGATATGAGTCCTGCCTTAAATACGAATCCATTTTTTATACAGGCATTGGCAGATTTAGTACTCAAGAGAGTGAAAGGATGAGTGATTCGACACCAGTTGTAATTATTGGCGCTGGCATATCAGGGCTCGTTGTTGCATGGTGGCTTCGCCGTTCAGGCGTTGAAGTGATCGTGCTTGAAAAAGAAACTTGGGCGGGTGGAACCATGCGAACGATTGAGGAAGACGGCTGGCTTGTTGAAACCGGGTCAAACAGCGCGCTGGAAACAACGCCTCTGTTTCGCCAGATGTTTGGTGAGCTTGGAATTCTTGACGAGCGTCTATATGCGAATGAGGCATCCAGCAAGCGATATATTTTGCGTGATGGCAAGCTTCACGCGCTTCCGATGTCGCCGGGAGATTTTTTCAAGAGTTCCCTCTGGTCAGCAAGTGGGAAACTGCGATTGCTTAAAGAGCCATTCATTGGTCGGGCCACGAAAGAAGAGACGATCGCGGAGTTCGTGGAGAGAAGATTAGGGAGGGAGTTTCTCGACTATGCTATCAATCCATTTGTTGCAGGGGTTTATGCGGGTAATCCGGAACAGCTAAGCGTTCGGGCGGCGTTTCCTAAACTCTACGCGTTTGAGGAGAAATATGGCGGTCTTGTAAAAGGCATGATAAAAGGGCGAAAGGAAAGGAAGCAGAGGGCTGAGAAGGCGAAGGACCGCGCAAAGATGTTCTCGTTTGCCAAAGGAATGCACACATTCCCCAACGCCATTGTAAAGGAGTTGGGTGAGCGACTGATGCTTGGATGCGATGTAACGGGTGTGGCAAAATCTGCAAT
>JAPUKJ010000188.1 GCA_027295705.1 Ignavibacteria bacterium
AGGAAAACGAAAGTCAAGAGGGATCATAGTTCACAAAGATATTTTTTTCAACACTACAACGGAGGAAGGCCGGCGCTTACTTAACAATGCAAGGAGCCACGGATTGGTTCCTCAATCGCGCTGCGGCACTTTCTAGGCAGGCGATTGAACACATCCCAGGTGTGCGGCGTGAGCCAATTAAAACGCATGTTACACAGAAAGACCAATTAACCTTTTTGAAGGCTTTTCCATGAGCAATGAAAGCCTCCCGAACAACAATCGTATCGCATTAAGCAATGGATAGAAGCGAGTTAAGAAGTAATCATGCAGTCCGCAAGAAAAACTCGTAGTGTCTCTGCGGGTGGCTCCGCGTCGTTGCAATTGACTTTTCCCAGCGTGTTCCGTATAGTTTAGATGGATCTCCCATTTAGCGAGACATCATTGTGCAATGTCTCCCGCACGCACGTAAAAAGTACCGTACATCCAGACGGACGCGCGTTCATGCTCACCGCTCTCCAACTTGAGCACAAAGGGGGACATTTTGCCTTGCCGATAAATTGGGGGATGAAATGATGGGGAATATCCTCTGGATAAACTTTTCCCCCATCTGATCTCTCTACTCTTTCCTTTACATTTACGAGCTGCTTACATTGTAAGTTTCTCTGGAGGGTGACATGGGTAAGAGCAAATCTAGAACTGCCAAACCTGACGCAACTGCATCTCGAGCGGATCAGCCTGTACAAAATGGCAGCAAGGCCGCAAAAGAATTAGGAGAGTCTCCTGCTAAACGTGAACTTAACCCCCAAGAGTCCGAATCGCAAACTAAACCATTGCAACCAAAAGAAAAGGCGGCTCGTGTCGTTGGCATTCGCACGTCCGGTGATGGACATAAGGCACTAGGTCAGCTGCTTGAGCAGATTCAATCCAACAGTGGGATGACCTTTGTATTTGCCCAGCACTTGGACCCCGAGCACGAACATATGTTGATCGAACTTTTATCGAAGGCGACGGAAGGCCCGGTGAAAGTTGTGAAAGAGAATGTGCAACAGGAATTGACCAAGGCTCGCGAGGAACTGGAAAGACGTAATCTGGAATTGAACCGCCTCCACAATGATTTGGCAAACCTTCTATCGAATGTCCACATTCCGCTTATCACGTTGGACAATGATCTGCGAGTTCGGCGTATCACGCCAATGGCACAGAAAGTCACGAATGTAGTTCCCTCCGACGTTGGGCGAAGGATCACTGAGACCAAGCTGGACGTCAATGTTCCAGGCTTGGAGAACTTGGTGTTGAGTGCGATCAAAACATCTAGCACTGTAGAGCGAGAAATTCAGGACCAGAATGGTCATTGGTATTCCTTGGAAGTACGATCATTCAGGACCTCTGAGAACAAACAAGACGGTGTTGTGTTAACTCTCTTTGATATTGACGGCCAAAAACGCGTTGAGAATAATCTGAGTCAAGAGAGAAAGCGGGGACAAATGTATCTGGATGTTGCAGGAGATATGCTTCTCTTGATCGATAGTACTGAGAAGGTCGGTCTCGTAAACAAAAGGGGGTGCGAGCTATTAGGATATGCCGAAAATGAGATTATTGGGAAAAACTGGTTTGATTCGTTCATACCCGAAAGAGTGAGAGTTGACACAAAAGCCTTCTTCTCTAACCTGATGGCTAGTCATGGCGACCAAATTGAATCTTATGAGAATCCTATTCTTACCAAGAGCGGTCAGGAGAAAACCATTGCTTGGCGCGCAACTAATCTCAAGGGTGACTCAGGCACTACAATAGGGATGCTGTGTTCAGGAGAGGATACCACAGCACTTCGGTCTGCTGAAGAGGCAGGTAAGCATGCTGAGGCGGCGCTGCGTGAAAACAAAGAGCGGTTCCGTATCATGGTGGAAAGCTTGGGGGATTTCGAGTTTTTTATTATGGATCCTACCGGATACGTCGTAAGCTGGACCGCAGCTGAGCGCGTGAAGGGCTATCGTGAAGACGAAATAGTCGGCCAGCATTTTTCCTGCTTTTATCCGGTTGAAGACTTTCAGGCAGGACGACCCATGAAAATACTGAGTGTGGCAGAGGCTGAAGGCCGATTTGAGGAGGACGGCTGGCGCATTCGCAAGAGTGGATCGCGGAATTGGGCGAATGTAGTCATAACGGCTCTGCGGGATGAAGCAGGAAAGCTAAGTGGTTTTTCAAGCATAACTCGCTACATCGGCGAGCGTAAGTGGGGGAAAAAGCTACAATTTAATTAGGGCCGCATTCATTCTGGCATGTGCAGTGCTGAAAATGGAGGGAGGGTAATTATTCATCTTTCAAAAAATTCTCTTTATGTCAACCTTTTAAGGCTGTCTGGAGTCTAATAAACTGACCAGTATCATGCTGTTCACACTACGGAAAGCCGGATAGCCCTGACCAGGTAGTCCGGCTTTCGCCTATCTTAACCTATACACCTGGAAATCAAAGGCAATCTGTACAGAGACAGCCACATGAGCCTCTAAGTCAGATATGTGCAAAAACGCTCCGGGGCGCTTGTACTCTAGGGTCATTTGCGCCACGTTAACATCGCAGAAAGTGCGTCAAGAAGCTGCTCCTTGACAATTTGCGACATTCTGCGTAATCTTCCCACGACCTACAAGATTGCCTACGCCTGTTACCTCATTTCGTTTCTTATCTTAGGGAGTGCTGTGGCTCGATTCTCAAACCTGTCGAATAGGCAGTTAGTTGAGGAACTCAAAGAGAGAAACCGTCTCGGCTGCGTTCATCTGATGGACCGCTATCAGGACCGCCTGTTGGGAGAAGCCCGGCATGTGTTTCATATACCGAACGAAGACTCTGAGGAGATTGTGAGTGATGTTCTCCTCGCTGTCGTGAACAAGATTCACGGCTTCGAATTCAAACGATCGGATGGGGATTTCCACCTTTGGGTGATGACAATTTTCCGCAACCGCGTACGGGATTTCGTGCGCCGCCGTGCGCTCACGGAGGGTTTAGTGGAGAACTTTGAGGAATCGCAACTGGAAAACGAGGATTCCTATTCGTCGACAGAAAAGGAAGTTGTTGCTTCCGTGGTCAGGCAATATGAGGAAGATTTGCGCCAACCTGAGGGAGACGTTCTGGATCAGTCGAGTTCATCAAAGTTGCAGGCTGTTGTAGAAACTCTCGATTTGATGGAGGCATGGGAGCGGGTGCTTTTGCGTTGTCGGGCACTTGATGTTCCGTACGAAGAAATTGCCAAGTATACGGGGAAGTCACCAAAGCAATTGAAAGTCTATCACGCAAGGGTGAAAAAGAAGTTTGTGAACCTTCTTTCGAAGCGCTACGCGGAGCTCAAACCAGCTTTAGAAAAAGTAAACGAAAACTTGTAACTACCGTAATGAAGTATGAGACGAGACCGAGTTGACATACTACTCCAACTGACGTTTCTGGAAGGTCGAATAAATACACACGGCGCATATGAGAAGTCGGTTGCAAGGAAGCTACCTCAACCATTAGCCTCTTCTGATTCTCGCTCATTGCTGGAGCGATCCCTTGAAGCAGCACTTGCAGCCAAATCTTTCCAAGAAGAGGCTACGACCACGGTCGGTTCCTTCCTACGAAGCTTGAGGTCAGCGCAGTCGCTGCGGGCCCAGCAGATTTTCGATCGCATTGGCCTTTCGCAGAACATTTATCGCATGTTGGAGCAGGACCGTATTTCACCACTTAAGATACGACTGGAGGCGTGGAGGAGACTGCGTCAATTAGTCAAGCTCCCTCCAGAAGTGCTGGGGGAGATGATCTGCCGGACTCACCAGCTCGTGTGGTTCCGGCCATCGTTCAGGACAACCCTCGCTCGTTACGACGCAAGAAAACAGAAAGGAATGAAGGCGTCAACGTTGGAAAAAGCGGCAACAGAGCTCTACACCAAAGCACAATTGTCTCTCCCTGCCGATGAGAAAGCTAAACTTGATGCTCTTCTGAAGTCTATTTTAGAAGACTCTTAGTTCGTCGAGCCGACGCGCACAATATCACCTATCCTCTCAAAATCACAACACCGGCGGCATTCGCCGCTTGCCTTTTACAGAAGGATGCCACCGACTGCGATCTTAGTTATGATGAGACCGGTAGAGAAGCGAACACATCTATGCATTAGGATTGCGCAAGGAACGCTACAGTCATTTTCGCGGCAGGAAGGCCAAGTTAAGCCCCCTATCCCAATTGAAGAACTCGCAGCCTGGCTAGGGTTTCAAGTGGTACCCCTTTCGAACGTAGAGGACGCCTGTTCAGCCCTTGTGAGCATTCGTGACAAGCTTATCGGCATCAACGGTAGACATCACCCACACCGGCAACGATTCTCGCTCGGGCATGAGTTGGCCCACATTCTTCTCAAGCACCCACCAGAAGCCCTGTGTTCTAGAAAGGAGATTGCTCTCTATAATGCGGAAGCGGATGAGTGCGCGGCAGAGCTTCTGATGCCCCAGGATATTCTGAGGCATTGGTTCAGCTCTAGTCGGAGCATCGGTGAACTGGCCCGGTTGTTTGATGTTAGCAAGGAGGCCATGACCCGAAAGATCGCACAGTTGGAATCGCGTCTATACCATCAAACTATCACACAATCCACTGATAAACAATAGGTTACGGTTCTGAAGAAGGCTGTTACCTCTTTTCGTTTCTTATACTAGAGGCAGTTATCTAACAGACGACAGTAACCAATCAAAGAAAGGACGGACATGGTAAACAAGGGCAACATCCTGCGACAGAAATGGACTTTTGATTTCCCATGTCAGCAGTGGAGAACCAGCGTGCGAACCTTTGTTTTGGATCTTGGGAACGACAAACAATTTACAGGGAATTCATCAATCAACCATGAGCAATTGACAGTAATATTCATTGCTCATTATTCATTCATCATTGTATTATGGAGGATGCCATGACAGTTAACGATTCAATCTTCTCGACCATGGTTCGTGCAGGACGGACGACCTACTTCGTGGATTTAAAGG
>JAPUKJ010000189.1 GCA_027295705.1 Ignavibacteria bacterium
AATCCATGTGGTGTTGGCTCGGGTCGGACCCTCATGGAGGCCTATGCAAAGGCCTTGGCAACAGATTCGAAATCGGCATTCGGCGGTGTCATTGCAATGAATAGGCCGATTGACATCGAAACAGCCGAACAGATAAATAAGATTTTTTCTGAAGTAATTGTTGCCCCTGAGTTCCCAGAGTCTGTGTTAGCCTTTCTCCAAAGAAAGAAGGATCGTCGCCTCATCAGAATTGCCGCTGACTTACGCACAGTAGAGGAACTCGACATGAAAAGCGTTCCCGGAGGAATGTTGGTACAGGAACAGAACAGAGTCCAGGCTGGAAAAGAGGAACTCAAGACTGTCACAAAGAGAAGTCCGACGGAAGAGGAGCGAAAGGCAATGGCTTTCGCTTGGAAGGTGGCCAAACATGTAAAATCTAACGCTATCGTATATGCGCGGCAAGACCGAACGCTCGGCATTGGCGCAGGACAAATGTCTCGTATTGATTCCGCAAGAATTGCATCTCAAAAAGCTGCAGAGGCTGGACTAGATCTAAAAGGTTCAGCCGTTGGATCAGACGCGTTCTTTCCTTTCTCAGATGGACTTCTGGAGGCACTAAAGGCCGGGTCGACTGCCGTGATTCAACCGGGGGGCTCGATTCGCGATCAGGAAGTAATTCAAGCAGCAAATGTCAACGACATTGCGATGGTGTTTACAGGTGTCAGACATTTTAAGCACTAGATAATCAACTTAATCTCATTTTCCCATGGGCCTTTTTTCATTATTATCCGCAGACCTTGCTATAGACCTCGGTACAGCCAACACACTGATTCACATGCGGGGAAAAGGAATTGTGCTGAATGAGCCATCCATCGTCGCGTTTGATAGGAACACCAAGAAAATCATGGCCATTGGCAAGGAGGCGCAGCAAATGCTTGGCCGAACGCATCGGGATATACGAACCATCAGGCCTATGAAGGACGGCGTGATCGCAGATTTCGAAATCGCCGAGGGGATGCTTCGAGAGTTTATCAAGAAGATCCATGCAAACTGGATGCCGAGCAGACGGATTGTCGTGTGCGTACCGAGTGGTGTGACAGAAGTTGAGAAGCGTGCAGTTCGTGACTCCGCTGAACATGCAGGTGCAAAAGAGGTGCACCTCATAGCAGAGCCAATGGCAGCAGCAATCGGCGTGGGACTTGATGTTGAGGCGCCAGTCGGTAACATGATTGTTGACATAGGTGGTGGCACAACAGAGATAGCCGTTATCGCTCTTTCGGGAATCGTGAACGAAGAATCCATTCGCATCGCCGGCGATGAGATGAACAACGCCATCATTCAGTTCTTCAAGAAAAACCACAACATTTTGATTGGCGAGCGGACGGCGGAGGCAATCAAGTGTGAAGTTGGCTCAGCTATGCCTCTCAAAGAAGAGATCACCATCCGTGTCAAAGGACGCGACCTTGTGAATGGCATACCGAAGACTACGGAAGCAAGCTCGGTTGAAATCCGCGAGTCACTTAGCGAACCGGTAAGCGCAATTGTTGAGGTCGTGAAATTGACTCTGGAACGTACCCCACCAGAACTCTCCGCGGACATCCTCGACCGGGGTGTGATGCTCAGTGGCGGCGGTGCTCTCTTGAAAGGTATCGATGAACGTCTTCGCCTCGAAACCAGCTTGCCTGTGCACGTATCCGAAGATCCACTTACTGCAGTGGTCCGCGGAACGGGAAAGGTCCTCGAACATTTGAACCATTACTCTAAAGTCCTCATTAAAAGCAAGAGGCGCTAATGCCCAAACTGGGCACCACTCTTTCAGGCTCATTGTTGCAAAATAACAAAGTATGAGGGGCTTGATCAACATAATTTCCTTCTTCAAAGAATACTTTCTTCTCACCCTATGTATCCTCATCTCCCTCGTCCTCCTCGCGCTGAACGACAACGAGCAGATCCGGTCGATTCGATCACTTACGGTGGCTTCTGTTGGTTTCTTGCAGGATACATTTGGCTTCATCCCAGACTACTTTGATCTAAGGCAGGAGAATCACGTCCTTCGTGAACTTAACGTTACGCTTTCTGATGAGGTCAGCCGCCTGCGCGAGGCAAAACTTGAAAACATGCGACTTCGTCAACTCGTGGATCTAAGGAGGAGGTCACAGTTCGAGTATGTTAGCGCGAATGTCGTGGGGAAGAATCTGCAGCTTCTCCGAAATACTATTACCATCGACGTCGGCAAGAATGATGGGGTCAAAGTAAACATGCCTATTGTGACAGGTGCTGGCCTCGTGGGCAAGGTGGTCGCAACTAGTAGCGCCTATGCAATCGGACAGATTCTGTTGAACAAGGACTTTAGAGCAAGCGCGAAGGTACAGCGTGGTCGTGTCGACGGCATTCTTGTTTGGGAAGGAGGCAGCTACTTGAGTTTAAGAAATGTTGCAAAAACCTTGGATGTGCAAGTTGGTGATGAAGTGATAACGTCAGAATATAGTAGTCTATTTCCGCCCGGCATTAAGATCGGGGTGGTAAGCGAGACACATCATGACCCGGGGGCCTTAGTCCAGACAGTTCACATAACGCCAAGTGTTGACTTTGCCAGTTTTGAAGAAGTATTTGTTGTCACTCACACTCCTGACACAAGCCGTATAGCCCTCGAACAACAAATTCCTCAGTAAAGCACATATCTTCATGCGGCGTGCTGTATTCTACGTTCTTGTGTCTTTTCTTCTTATTATCTTCGATACTCTTCTCACAAAGTTCCTCACAGTTGGCAACGTTGTACCTGATATCATCGTTGTCTGGATCGTCTACGTGGCAATTCGTGAGGGGCAGATTGCCGGCTTGGCGGTGGGATTTGCCAGCGGATTAGTCATTGACTTAGTGAGTGGCCAGGACGGGATGCTCGGACTTGCAGCTCTCACTAAAACGCTTGCGGGATTCGTCGCCGGCTATTTTTACAATGAAAACAGGAGATTCCAGATACTCGGTGGCTATGGATTCATCATCGCCATAGGTGTCGCCTCCCTTATGCATAACGTCGTTTATTTCCTTATCTTTCTGCAGGGAACCGAAATTGGATGGTTGAGTGCTATATCGTTCTACGGTATTCCCTCAACGCTGTACACTGCAGCGTTGGGTTTACTCCCGATGTTTGTTTTTGCACACAAGTATGGATCCTAATGAGTGTCGTTGATGATATGAACACTTACGGCAAGCGTCGCGTAATGTATCTGGTGATTGTGATCGTTTTCCTTTTCTTTATGGGTCGTCTCTATCAACTTCAGCTCATCTATCAGGATGAGTACGGGAAGAAGTCTGAAGCAAATAGCATCCGCACGATTCCGACGGAGCCAGTTCGCGGTTACATGTATGATCGGAACGGAAGGCTCGTCGTTGATAACCGCCCTTCATTCACGGTTACAGTCATGCCATTCGAATTCAACGTGCAAAACATCAATAGCCTTTCATCTGTTCTCTCGCTTGATCCTGAAATTATGCACGAGCGGTTGAAAAAGGGAGCGGCATACTCACGCTTCGCTCCGGTCAAGATCCAACGTGACATCAACTTCGAAACGCTGTCTGTTCTTGAGGAGTATCGAGAGCACCTTCCTGGTGTCGACTACCATACTGAGTCCAAACGATACTACCCGACAAGAGCGCGTGCGTCCCACATACTCGGCTACACAAAAGAGATCTCAGAAAGCCAGCTGCAAACTCTTGGTAAAGGCTACACACAGGGCGATGTAGTTGGGTCGGCAGGGCTTGAACAACAGTATGAGGCTGCGTTGCGCGGGCAGAAAGGTGCAGAATTCCGCATCGTTAATGCTCGTGGACAGGTCATGGGGCCTTTTAATGATGGCAGAAATGATATACCTCCAGTGGAGGGAAAGGATCTGTTGCTCACGCTGGACTTTGATTTGCAGGCCCTCGCGGAATCGCTTATGGCAGACAAGCGCGGTGCATTGGTTGCACTTGACCCTCGAGACGGCGGAATACTGGCATTGGTGAGCAAACCAGACTACGACATCTCGTTGTTCAGCGGCGTGACACCACCTGAGGTATGGCGTACACTAAACACGGACGGATCCAAACCCTTGTTTAACAGAGCGACTCTCACACGCTATCCACCTGGGTCGGCGTTCAAAGTGATCCTCGCAATTGGCGCGCTCGAAAAAGACATTGTTAAGTCAACCGATCGGATCACATGCAGGGGTTCGTTTCGCGTGGGCAACAAGGTCTTCAAGGATCTCCACGTACATGGATCGACCGATCTGTACGAGGCTATTCAGAGATCATGCAATGTATATTTCTATCAATTGATGCTTAGAGTGGGCCTTGACAATTGGTCTCACTATGGTGCCGCATTCGGATTCGGCCAGGCCACGGGAATTGACATCTTTGAGGAAAGTTCGGGCCTTCTTCCAACAACTGAATGGATGAACCAACGTTATGGAGAAAGGGGATGGACAATAGGGTATCTGCCAAACCTAGCCATCGGTCAGGGTGAACTTGGAGTGACACCAATACAAATGGCATGTTACGCAATGGCACTCGCGAACAAGGGAAGCTACTACGAACCACACGCTGTCAGTGCAATCGTCGACAAAGTGAACAAGGTCACGGAGCCGGTTCCACACAAGATGCGACAGATCGATCTTTTGCCGACGACGTGGAGCGTGGTGCGGGAGGGGATGCGCAGGGTTGTACAGGAACCAGGCGGCACAGCAGGCCTGGCCCGCATCAAAGGAATAGAGGCTGGCGGTAAGACAGGCACAGCACAGAATCCTCATGGCGAGGACCACGCATGGTTCGTGGGATTCGCACCGTTTGACAATCCATCGATTGCAATTGCGGTGATGATAGAGAATGTGGGGTATGGGGGGTCATTTGCCGCTCCTATTGCTGGACTCTGCATGGAGCAGTTTGTTTACGGAAGACTCATTCGTTTCGACAAGAAATTCGTTCCTGTTGAACCAAGTGTCGCAAAAAACGCCAAACAAGAGGCAATCCCTGGATTGTCTCTTGACCAGACGAATTCAGCGGAAACGACACGATAGTGCTACTTGAAGGAAATTAGTAATGTCAGCATTGTTTCAAGAGCGTTTAGATCTTAGGATCGGATTGCTCATGTTCGCGCTGATCACTATTGGCCTTGTCTCAATCTATAGCGCAACGTACGACGCAGGTGCGTCGGAACTCTCCAACAAACAGCTGCTATGGGCGGGGGCAGGGGCGATTGTCTTCCTGATTGCTATCTTCCTACCTTTCAAGTTTCTGCACTCCATTGCTTATCCATCCTACTTTCTGTGTATGCTAATGCTCGTGTCAGTACTGCTTCTCGGCAAAACAGTTTCGGGATCAACTAGCTGGTTCAACCTCGGGACCATGAGGTTACAACCATCAGAGTTTGCAAAGATCGCTACTGTATTCGCTCTTGCCAGCTACTTATCCCGCAACGAAGTATCCCTTCAAAAGTTCAGACATCTAGTAATTGCTTCCGTGATTGTGCTGCTTCCTGTCGGACTGATCATGATGCAACCCGATATAGGGACTGCCGTCATCTATCTGGGAATGTTCTTAGCTGTCCTCTACTGGGGAGGTGCATCCAATTTTACCATTGTTGCCTTCGTTGCACCTGGTGTCGTTGCCATCGCCGCACTCTTTGGAACAACACCCTTTCTCATCGCTGTAGTTATCTTAAGTGCACTTCTTTACCTAACAAGAGAGCACCGCATTGTCGCGGCAGCCATGTTTTCGCTCATGGTTCTCGTCGGCATTTCTGTTCAGTTTATTTACAATGGATTGAAACCTTATCAGCAAAAGCGCATCGCGGCTTTCCTCGATCCAAATGCCGATCCTCTGGGTGCAGGGTACAACGTACTTCAATCGAAGGTTGCAATCGGTTCCGGTGGTCTTCTCGGCAAAGGGTACCTGCAGGGGACACAGACACAACTGAACTTCATACCCGAACAGTGGACCGATTTCATTTTTTGCGTGCCGGGAGAAGAGTTCGGCTTTCTCGGCGCGGCAGTTGTACTTGTCCTCTTCATGACGCTCCTTCTTCATGGGGTCAAAATCGGATCCACAGTAAAAAACCGCTACAGCAGTCTCGTCGCCATTGGTATTACTTCAATCCTTGGGACACATGTCTTTATCAACATTGGCATGGCCGTCGGTCTTCTTCCTGTTATCGGTGTCCCACTTCCCTTTTTAAGCTACGGTGGTTCGGCACTTCTCACAAGCATGACCATGGTGGGAATACTGCTGAACTTGTACTCGAACAGGAAGGGATACTAGACTTTTTGTGTTGCATATTGCCCCTCTCTGCACTTCCCAAGTTCACAAGTCACCCTCCATATTAGAACATGAGTAACCCTGATTATTCCATGTTGCATCTCTCCACCACAATCGTTACTTATGGAACGTCCAAAAACAATCTATCCTCAATGGTTAATGGCAAAGAAAAAAACTAGGGCTACGAAGACCCAAGTCAAAACACCTACGAGCTCACATGCTCATGAACTCCCTGCTGAAAAGCTTCGCTGGTTTTGCAGGCCAGAAGACCTAGGCATTACCACGATGGAGAACGTAAAACCGGCCAAGGAAATCATCGGACAGGATCGCGCTCTGCGCGCTCTGAATGTGGGCCTAGAAATGACTCAGCACGGATATAACATCTTTGTTACTGGATTGCCAGGTACAGGGCGCACAACGACCGTGAAACGCCTGCTGCATGAAGTCGAATCTCGTCCGTGCGAGCTAACTGACAAATGTTACGTCCACAACTTCCGCGACCCTGATACGCCCATGTTGATTGCTCTCCCAGCCGGTCAAGGCTGCGCGCTCGAAAAAGATATGGACACATTGGTGAGTGAACTCCTAAAAGCAATTCCCGCAGCGTTCGATAGCAGGCGCTACCAAGAACAGCGTAAATCAATGCTCGAGCATTTCCAAAACCGCCAGCGGAGCGTGCTAAAGGATTTCGAGAAACGCGTGAAGGAGAAAGGATTTGAGGTGGTTCAGGTACAAGCAGGCCCTGGCTCACGACCAGAAATTGCACCGGTCGTGGATGGTAATCCTGCGAGCATCGAACAGCTACACTCGAAAGTGGATTCAGGAGAGATGTCGCAGCAGGAGTTGAATGCTCTCATTGAGCAACAATCAGAACTAGAAGGACAAATGGACTTGGTCATGAGAGAGATACGTACCATTGAGCGCAAAGCAAAGAAGTCAGTCGACGATTTAAACGACAAGATCATTGTCCCGCTAGTGGAAGAACTGTTGGGAGAGATCAAGAGCAAATACAACTCCACGCGAGTAAATGACTACTTAACTGAAGTAAAGAATGATGTAGTGGAAAACTTTCAGCGGTTCAATCAGAAAGAAGATCAACAGCCATCGGTACTCGGTCTACAATTGAACAAAGAAGATGATACGTTCACTGAATACAAAGTGAATGTGATTGTTGATAATAGCCGCGTACAGGGGATGCCTGTAATCAGCGAAACGAATCCTCGTTACAAGAATCTTTTTGGCACAATAGAGAGGGAAGTCGATCGGCAAGGTATATGGCGAACAGACTTTACGCACATCAAGTCTGGCTCGCTGGTAAGAGCAGATGGCGGACACATTGTTATCAATGCACTCGACGCGTTGATCGAACCGGGAGTATGGACGACGTTAAAGCGCATCCTCCGTAACGAAACCATAGAGATCCAACCTCCAGAGTCTGGGTTGTTTGGTGGGAGCTCGGCTCTGAAGCCGGAACCCATCGATCTCAATGTAAAGGTTATAATGATTGGCGACGCGTACATCTACCGGCTGCTGTATGGTTTGGACGATGATTTCAAAGAAATATTTAAGATTCGAGCTGACTTTGACACTGAGATGCCGAACGAGAAGATGTCTATAAGCAGCTACGTCTCCTTCATCAAGTCGCTGTGCGATGAAGAGAAGTTGATGAACTTTGATACCAGCGGAGTAAGCGAGGTTGTCGAGTATGGCATCAGGCTTGCCGGTCGACAAAACAAGCTCTCAACCCGTTTCAGCGTCCTTGCCGATGTTCTTCGAGAATCTAACTACTGGGCCTCTAAAGATCAAGCGAAGCAAGTTGGCAGCCAGCACGTCCGAAAGGCCATTGATGAACGGATCGAACGTGTGAAGTTGGTGGAAGAAAAAATTCAAGAAATGATTGAAGAAGGCTCCATTATGATTGATGTGGATGGAGCTGTGGTTGGTCAGGTGAATGGGCTGTCTGTCTACGATGTTGGGGAGTATGCGTTCGGGAAACCATCGCGCATCACAGCCAAGACCGCAATGGGGAAAGCAGGGATCATTAATATCGAACGCGAGGCCGACATGAGCGGCCCTACACATAACAAAGGTATGCTTATCCTCGGTGGTTATCTTCGTGGTAAGTACGCTCAAAACAAGCCGCTGGTCCTGAGTGCCAGCATCGCATTTGAACAATCGTATTCAGGCGTAGATGGTGATAGCGCATCATCAACCGAGGTGTATGCACTTCTTTCGAGTCTTGCAGAAGTTCCCCTGCGACAGGATCTGGCCGTTACAGGATCAATCAACCAGCACGGCGAGATTCAACCCATCGGTGGAGTGACACCAAAAATTGAAGGGTTCTACGACGTGTGCAAAGCTCATGGGCTGACTGGCAAGCAGGGCGTCCTGATCCCTCACCAAAACGTAAAGGACCTGATGCTCCGACACGATGTGGTTGAAGCAGTGCGGAGAAAGAAGTTCCATATCTACACCGTCAAGACGATTAACGAAGGCATTGAACTCCTCACCGGCGAACCTGCTGGCAACCGTCTATCAAACGGTAAGTTCACACCTGGAAGTATCAATGCACTAGTCGACGCGAAACTCTCTGAGTATGTTAAGCACCAAAAAAAGCTTGGAGGTTAGGTGTGCCAAAATATAGAAGCAGCTTTCGTACGACATCTCTGCGCGCAACGACCAGCTAACACACCCTAACCTCCCTAACCGGCGGTTGCATTTCGCCCCTTTTTCCCTAAATTAGGAGCCAGTAAGTGCACTGCAGGCAGGTATCACACCCAGCTTTACACACCGCTGAATTGTTCATTCCCAATCATAATGATCCTGACCGACAAAAGAATACTCCAGGAAATGGAAAAAGGAAACATCGTCATTTCTCCGTTTGATAGGAGGCACCTTGGTTCTAATTCATACGACG
>JAPUKJ010000019.1 GCA_027295705.1 Ignavibacteria bacterium
CATCTTCAAACGCGAGATCCAAAAAGCGGCAGATAAGGAAAAGGCCCTTGCTGAAAAAGAGAAGGACTACAGAGAGAAATTTGCTAACCCCTTTCTCGCCGCGAATCATGGGTATATTGATGCAATCATAGAACCGAGCGAGACGAGGCCGCGACTCATTCGTTCTCTGCATCTTCTTAGAAACAAAGTTGACGCGAACCCCCGAAAGAAACACGGAAACATACCCCTCTAATCTTCGTTTCTCGCAGAACGTGCCCGTAGTCACCTTCTGAAAAAAGTCCTTGACTCTCCGATCTGTATGGTTTATCTTGGCTGTCCACTGAACCGATAACAAATACGTTTAACTTACGGTGGAAAGATTGGCACATTTTACTCTTGCGGCAAGTTGTGTACTATTCTCTCTCTTCGTAGGTTGTTCATCACAACAATCAACGAAAGACTCTTCGGCAAGCTCCGTTGATGGAACCCAGGCAAACGCATCAGAGAATGTAAGTTCCGACTCATCAATTATCGTCCTTCCGGTCGAAGAAATTACCCTCGGCAGCGACTCGCTACTTGCCGAAATGCTTGAAGAAGCTCGTCAGCATTATGTTTCAGCAACAACTGCCCAGGGGAGCGGAGATTCAATCCGTTCGGCGTTGCAATTCGAAGAAGCGATAGCCATCCTCAACCAGCTCAGCTATTATCCCGGCGTCGAAAGCAACCATGATTTCAACGATCTCAGTAAAGCGATTATTGAAGACTACGAGTTGTATATCGAAAAGATTGATAGCCTAAGCCCCGATGCATCCATCTTTGCTCTAAGGGAAAAACTGAATCAAATCACCGAGCTTGAGGACTCCCTCGATACAAGCATATCGAAGGTAGAAAGAGGGACGACTATCCAAATGGTCGTCAACAAACTGGTGAGACAGAACATCGCCTTCTTTCAGGGAAAAGGACGTGAGCACATGGAGCGCTGGTTGTACAGGTCTGGGAAATACTTTCCCATGATGAGGAAGATCATGCAAGAAGAGGGCGTTCCTGAAGAACTCATATATCTTTCGATGGTAGAAAGCGGCCTAAACCCAAGGGCTCGCTCGTGGGCAAGGGCTGTGGGGCTCTGGCAGTTTGTGAGGGGAACCGGGAGGCTTTACGGGCTCTACGGCAACTACTGGTACGACGAACGCCGGGACTTTGAAAAGTCAACGCGTGCGGCGGCTCGTCACTTGAAGGACCTCAAAGAAGAATTCGGGGATTGGTACCTTGCTTTGGCGGCGTACAACTCTGGGTCAGGTCGTGTTTATAGGGCCATTAGACGAAGTGGCTCCACGGATTTCTGGGCAATGCGAAGATATCTTCCCCGGGAAACTCGTAACTACGTCCCTCAGTACATAGGGGTGACTCTCATTAGTATGAACCCCCCAGAATATGGCTTTGCAGACATTGAGCCTGCGGCACCACTGACCTTTGAGTACGTCACTTTGGATGGTTGTGTTGATCTCGATGTGCTGGCAGAATGCGCATCGACCGACGTCCAAACGTTGCGTGAACTTAACCCAGAACTGATCCAGTGGTGCACACCACCTGGACTTGCCGAATATGAGCTGCGTGTGCCTGTCGGCGCCGTCGACAAGTTCAAAGAGAGATACGCAGCCGTTCCAGATGATCAGAAAAGGAACTACGTTGTACACAGAGTTCGCAGGGGTGAAACCCTATCGGGCATCGGCAAGAAGTATGGAATATCATACCACATGATCAAACGGACGAACAAACTGAAGTCTGTTCATCGTCTTCGCGTCGGCAAGACATTGGTCATCCCTGTGCCGAAGGACGCAGTCCGCTTTGCCTCAGTGCAAAAAGGGGGGATTGCGTCAAGAAGGAAAATCGATCGTACAAAGGTAGCACGGGTCTTAGCTCAAGCTAGACGACAGATACCACACAACGCGAAGAACAAGACCCGCCTAGAGTACAGGATCAGGAAAGGGGATACAATCGGACATATCGCTGAGTGGTACGGATGTCGTGCGGCCAACATCCGCAACTGGAACAACATTCCATATTGGAAGCCAATCATAGCAGGTGAGACTTTGGCCATTTGGGTGGATAAAAACGAGCTCGAGAAGTACGAAAAAATAAATAGCATGTCATTTGCAGAGAAAGAAGGACATACCGGTCAGAGCAAAAAAGGCCTTCAGACTGATGAACCCTTGCCTGAGGGCTCTGCACAATATCTTGTAAAAAGCGGAGATACGGTCGGCAAGATTGCTGAGGGGCATGGAATTTCCATCGGGCAATTGAAGCGATGGAATAAATTGCGGACGAACCGAATCTACGCTGGTCAGAGGCTAATTATCTATATAGATGCTCAGCAAATTGACCTCGGGAAGGCCAAAAGGAAGACGTTGGCATACCGAGATTCCTCGGACGATGAACATGCATATGTCTACGTCGTGAGGAAAGGTGACACAATATGGGATATCGCACGAGCGCACATGGTTGAAGAATCGGATTTGCAGCGCTGGAACAACCTCAAGCGGAGCAGAATCTATGCCGGCCAAGAATTGCTGATCCACAAGAACACCTCCGGATCAACTACCAGCCAGTAACTTAGTTCCACTCGGTACTCCTTTGGAGAGTACTGATTAACTTTCCTTGACTTTCCTCCAAATTACAAATATATTTTAGGGTGGTCATAGCCCTACACTTTTTGCGACATTTCACTGCTATGCGTTTCCGACTCACGTTCTTTCTGCTGCTTTTTTGCCTTTGCTTGCCTGGTTTTCTTGCCGGGGGTAATGCTGTTGCACAAAGTTTATCTAAGCCCCTTGACGATACAGATAGGATCTTCACAAACGTAGGGAACATTGGCCTGACAGTGACCAACTTTGGGGCCATAGGCGCACGCAACGCCTATTGGCCAGATCAATTCTCTTGCGAGTATCCGCTAGGCAGCCGCATTGAGCATATGTATCAGGGAGGCTTATGGGTCGGTGCCGTTTCGAGAATCGACGGCGATCAGCGCGTGAGCACTGGCGCAACTGACAGGTCTTCAGCGTCCAGAATTGGGCAAGGGTATGAATTTACTTCTGAGCTGGGCTCAAATATCATCCAACTTTCCTCACTTTCTGAATCACAGTTCTTCGACGAACGTGCAATCAGCCATCAAGATTTCGTGGCAGAGTATACGGACAGAAATCAGCGAAATCCGAGCACTGGCGATACCATTCCAGAGCACACTCCTATGCACATCAGCGTTAGACAGGAGAGTTACGCCTGGAATTTTCCCTTCGCAGACTTCTTCGTTATCCTGAACTACACTATTTACAACGCCGGCATTGATACACTTGACTCTGTATATGTTGGCTTTTGGAATAACGCGGTCGTTCGCAACACCAACAGGATTCAGCCGCGTGCGACGCCATCTGCGGCGTATTTTACCCACGGTGCAAATGGCCTCCTTGACACCCTGCGCATGATGTACACTTTCGATTTTGATGGAATACCCAGCCCGCCGCCCGCTGACAGTTACATCGGTATCAAACTTCTTGGCGCTTCTCCATTCCCTAATAATGTGGACTCCACTGGTAATCTGATGATCCGTACATACTACAACGCGTGGAGGTTCAGGAGTGCAAGCGGTGAAGCAGCTTACTTCTCGCCCACCGATGACGCGTTAGCCGGCGAGGCTCGTAGCAGATACGACAGGCTAGCAGCATCACTTCCTATTGACAATATAACGCCACTGCGCACTCGAGCAGATAACATTACAACACTGCTTTCAACTGGCCCATTTCCAACGCTTAACCCTGGTGATTCCGTCAATGTGGTGTTTGGAATAGTGTGTGCGCGCAAATTCGGGATTGCGCCGGCAAACAATGACACACGCGAGCAACGACTGAATCTCACGACTAATGCAGCCTTTTGCCAGCAGGCATATGATGGCGAAGATGCCAACGGCAATAATATGCTCGATCCCGGCGAGGATGTAAATGGAAATGGGCTGCTCGACCACTTTCTATTGCCACAACCCCCGAGACCTCCAAAGGTACGGGCGGAGGTGGCAGACCGCTCTGTTGCGATCTACTGGGACAAATCCACTTCAGAATTGTCCCTTGATCCTATAACTCGAGAGTTTGACTTTGAAGGTTATCGGATCTATCGTTCCAACGCCGGTGCTGATTTTACAGCACCGGAGGAACTTCTGCTAACCCTCTCGCTTGTTGGTGAGTTTGATGTGCCAAGCAATTCAATCGGATACAACACAGGCTTTGAAGCCATTGCGCTCCAGGTGCCGAAATTTTTCCCTGGCGATACTATTGGCTATTGGTTCAAGTTCCCTCCACCCGGCGTTACGGTCACTCATCTGAACGGTTGGCAATACCTCTACGGCGTTTCCGCTTTTGACCATGGCGATTCAGCAACTGGAATAATCTCTCTAGAAAGCAAGACAGAGATTCGGCGCGTAATCCCCGGAACTCCTCCGAGCCCTGATGTAAGTCAGAAGGTTGGTGTGTACCCAAACCCATATTATGTCAATGCTGTGTGGGACGGATCTGGAGAGCGTAACCGCAAAATGTACTTTTACAATCTTCCGGAAAGATGTGAAATCCGTGTTTACACCTTAGCTGGCGACATTGTCTCAGACATGGTTCACGACGCCAACACATACGACGGTTCGAACATCGAGTGGTTCCGGCGTTTTGGTGGTACACAGGTGGCTCCGCAATTCGCCGGGGGCGAGCATGCATGGGATTTTATCACAAGGTTCGATCAGGCAATCGCCACCGGACTTTACTTGTACAGTGTGAGGGACTCAGACACGGGGGAAATCCAGACAGGGAAGTTTCTTGTCATCAAATAATCACTCATTTACTTCAGGAGGACTAATGCCATGAAGAGGATGCTCTTAGTTGCATCATTGCTGCTTGCGGCTGCCTTGCAGACATTTGCCCAATATCCACACGTTACGATTCGGCAGATGAATGAAGTGCCGTTTGATTCCCTTCTCCTTGCAGACACGCTTCAAAACACATTCCCCAGTCGATGGACGTTGCAGGCTGCTCCCTTACGGGGTGACACTGTTACAGTGACAGCTCTCTGCTTTGTACCTTCGAAGATCCTCACGTTCACCCGCGGTGGCTTCACTATGTTGTTGTGCGATACCGCTCAGGATGCCCAACCGTGGAAGTGTGTCCTCGTGCGGGCGCCCGGAGATACAAACCAACACATACTTGATGGGTTTGCTAACGTCGAGAGGGGCGATATAATCGAGATAACGGGCGTGGTAGACGAGTTTCCTGGCCCCTCCAACCCACCAACCAGTATGAACAGCGTGACACAGCTGGCACCTGTGGCCGGCATCCCAATCAATATCATTGGCACAGGGGCCCTGCCTCCAGCGATCCCAATGACGATTGATCAGTTCTACACAGGAATCTTCCCTGGCGGCAGTGTACACTACAGCACGGGCGAGCCGTACGAGGGGATGTATGTGCAGTTGACTGACCTGACGGTTGACGCCAGGGTGTTCGTTAATCGTGGCACGTTCAGTATGGTTGATATCAACGGCAACCAGATAACAGACTATGACGCTTCCAGGTTTTTCACCCTCGGCCACGGCGCGACAATCCCAATTCCCGGGGACAGCATATGGGCACTTAACTATCCGCTTGTCGGTACGCAGATCGATACCATCCGGGGGTTCATTACGACCATTTCCGGGTCTGAAAATCCTCGAGGTTATAGA
>JAPUKJ010000190.1 GCA_027295705.1 Ignavibacteria bacterium
TTCGCCAACTCCGAGCTTCTTCAGTTCTTCAATATCATTATCTGGAAGTATGCCTCCGCCGAAGAGCAACACATCATCGAAACCTTTCTCTTTAAGGAGATTGACGATCTTTGGAAAGATGGTCATATGAGCACCACTGAGAATGCTCACACCAATAACGTCAACGTCTTCTTGGATCGCAGCTTCAACTATCATCTCCGGCGTTTTTCGTAAACCAGAGTAAACCACTTCCATTCCAGCGTCGCGGAGAGCTGCAGCGACAACCTTCGCACCTCTGTCGTGCCCGTCTAAGCCCACCTTCGCAATAAGAACTCGAATTCTCTTTCTCATATCTTAGCACCCTTGTACTTTCATCAGCTGGGATTGAAACTGTTGTAGGGTTGTATAGAATTTTGAAAGGGGAAAACCAACGACGTTGTAAAAACATCCGTCAATATGTGAAACGAACACAGCGCCATAATCATCCTGGATTCCATACGCGCCAGCTTTGTCCATCGGGGAACCGCCAGCTACGTACTCCTCGATTTCCGCAGGTGGAATTGAGCGAAACGTTACCCTAGTTGACTCAGTGCCAGTAACATACTTGTTGGACGGCCGATCAAGAAGCGCGAAACCCGTATGTACAGTATGTGTTCGGCCACTCAGCATTTCTAACATGCGGACAGCATCAGAAGGAGTCGCGGGTTTCGGCAACAGTATACTGTCGACCTCGACAATGGTGTCGGCACCTATTATGATCGCCTCCTCAATGTTTCTTCCAACATCTATGGCCTTTGCGTGAGCAAGCGATTTAGCATTGACTTCGGGAGACACGGTGGGATCGAAATCCTCGCGCACACAGCTAGGAATAACCTCCACCTGCAAGCCGATCTGTCGCAGTAGAGCTAGCCTGCGCGGAGATTGCGAGGCAAGAATCAGTCGCTTGGTAACATTCATGTAAGATTATAATTGACAAACAAAAAAAAGCGACACATTCGTATCGCTTCATCTACGCCACCGGCCATCGTTTGACTCTACATCAACGGAACATGGCCTTGATACTACCCCACGTTCTCCTCACGGGATTGACGTCATGTCGAACAATGATCTCAGGAGAATAGACCGATGAACCGTTTGAGTAGACCACTTTGATCCTGTACTTGTAAAGAGTCTCTGTCATCCGAAAGGCAGAATCATCCACGTATTCGTAAACCGAATTATTCCCTTTGGGCTGGATTTCGCTTAGGAGAAAGAACTGTCCATCCAAGCCAGCCTTGCGTTCGACCTCGAACCTCACCACGTCGGTTTCGTCCTCGCTCATCCAGCGGACATAAATTACTGTCCCGTCACTCCTAGCAGAAAAGCTCCCCTCCTTCAAGGGATCCCCCGCGAGCGCTAGACTGGATAACAGAACGACACTGGTAAGAGTGTTCAGTAATCTCCGTATCATAGTGAAATGAGGGGTCAAAATACACTTCAATATAAACTCCACGACCGTGAAAGTCAAGAATTTTTTTCACCCTTGTAGATCTTAGAACCATCGGAATGACGGAACCGCCCCCTTAGTCTTTCGTTTTGGCAAGCACTCATTCGTGAGACTCCAATTGACGCTCCCAACAGCTAGCAGCTAACATCCCAACTGCACCTAATTCTCGCTGAACAGGCTTTAGATCCGGTCGAGGAAGCACCTTTATCATAGGCACCCCCCAGGTCCCCCAGTGCCAAATCGGCATTCGGCGATTCCAATAAGGAAAAAGCCCCGCAAGGTGCGCGAAGCTTCCCGAGTTCAACAAATACACTGATAGTCGTCTAGGACGGGCAAGCACACACTCAAAATGATGAATGATTTCAGTTGCATGATAAAAATACAAAACTCACTGCATCGACACAGGCCAGTTAGGCACTCCATAGAGCAGCAAAACCAGAATAAGCCGAAGTCCCTTTTTGTTTCGAGTGAGCTTTGACCGCAGAACTAGTTAATTCGATGTCGGGCCGCCGTGGTCGCCAATCAGAACCCACTTATCCCCTTGTTTCATCAGGATGTCAGACCAACGTCCGCTTCGATTGCTTTCTTTGCCCTCGGCATCTTTACGTATACTTGAATAGTAATAATGTACAATTGCAACATTGCCGTGAATCTTAATAGCCACGGGATTGACTTCATACACCGATATTTTGGTTGTCTGGAACGAGTGGCTTATCCATTTTCTGGTTGAGGCTTTATCACTAGGTAGAGATGCACTATTAAACCAGCCGCTATAGTCGGTATGCAAATAGTTTAGAAATCCTTCTAGGTCACGCTTTGCGTACAGGTCCCAATAGGCCTCAACATTCTTCCATACCCCTTTCTGCGCGGCAGACCATTCCTGAGCAAGCAACGGTGGTGCTACGAACACAATGACACAAAGGATGATGCTCGCAACACGAATATTCATGAAGTGTCTCATAAGAATACCTCCTTGTGGTTTGAGAAAAAGGGACTTCGACTTATTGCTCAGTAAAGGAATTATAGTTGTGCTAGAATTTGACTATTCAGATGTGTCGAACAACGGTGATTAACTTGGGCATGATGGGCGAGATGTGCCCACTCAGGTAGAAACTTGCTTTGTCTTGTCAGACTTGAATTGTGCACATAAGATACAAAACGCACTGCATCAACACAAGCTACTCAAACAACACTTCTGACTTGCACTTCAATCCATGTTTACCCGCTCTCCGCATATTGCCGACCCATTTCAGCGTACATTCACCACCAGCACGGCAATGTTTAGGTCTTTCAATTTGTCCTCATCGAACAACCTGAGATTCTGGCCTAACTTGCTTAACGCTTCAACTTTACCGTGCAGCTTGATTGTCTTCGTGCCACCATGCATTGTAATGGTCTCGGTTACTTGACTGACCGCCGCCAGTTGATTCCTGGTGAGATCCTCTGAGTTCTTCAGCGTAACGCCATGGGGGCCGAAGGTTACAAAATCTGCCATGTTCGCATATCCCACATTCCGCAGCTCCCG
>JAPUKJ010000191.1 GCA_027295705.1 Ignavibacteria bacterium
GCCCTCATTGCGCTGCGGGAACAGTCATGCTTGCCATGCTCTATCGTTACAACCGCAAGCTGTTTTATCCTGCTGTCCCTGTTCTCATTTCACTATATGTGGCTACGGTCTATGGGCGATACCACTACACTGCAGACGGAATCGCGGGAATCCTCGCAGCGGTTTTTGTACTTAAGTTCAGTCCCAAATTTGCAACCGGCGTGCGTGACGTAATTGAGTTGCTCAAACGCTTGTTGGCATCAGGCCAGTTGCGGATTCGACTTCAAACTAGAGAAAAAAGGTATCAGTCATGAAAGTACTTGTCACCGGAGGAACAGGTTTTATCGGTAGTCACCTTGTTGAACAACTGCGAGAGCGCGGACACCACGTGATTTGTGTTGCGAAGGACAGACTGAACATCTCCACGCTTGAATCTCTCAAGGTCAAGGTTATCCTTGGTGATCTGAACGATGGTGTGCAGTGGGACTCAATCCTCCACGGCGTTGACTACATTTATCACCTTGCCGGCGTCATAAAGGCCAATTGGTCCAGAGACTACTACAACGGCAATTATGAAGCTACAAAACACTTTATTAGCGTTTGCACTCGACACTGCGTTAACCTCAAACGATTTGTATACGTGAGCAGCTTGGCAGCAGTTGGACCATCCATTGAAGGGAAACCGGTCACTGAAGACACTGCATACCATCCCGTGTCTCACTACGGAAAAAGCAAGATGCTGGGGGAGATTGAGGTCCTCAAAGCTAGCGATTGGTTGCCGGTTACAATTGTTAGACCCTCGGCAGTTTATGGACCGAGAGAACGGGATATCTACAAGTATTTTCGCCTCACCATGCGAGGGATTCAACCACTCATCGGCTTCAAAAAGAAACTGCTCAGCCTCATACATTCCGATGATCTGGTTGATGGGATTCTCCTTGCTGGTGAGTGTAGGCAATCAGTCGGAGAGGTTTACTTTCTTGCCGGCGAGGAATTTTGTACGACACATGACATCGGAGAAGCGATATCACGCGCGATGACCTGCTCACCCATTCGTGTTAGAGTGCCACACACACTCATCTACGCAGTCGGCGCAGTTGGCAGCACAGTCGGCAAAATTACAAAACGGCAGGTCTTGCTCAACTTGCAAAAGGCCAGGGAGGTTGTTCAGTCAGCGTGGACCTGCTCAATCCACAAAGCAAAGACACAGTTAGGATTTCGGCCACGCATCACCCTTGAAGAAGGGATGAAGAGAACCTACAACTGGTACTGCATAAAAGGTTGGCTGTAGGAGTTAAAGACTTTGTAATGTCATGGTGAAGAATTCGTAATAATCTATGGACTGTATCAAGATGGTCACGCTAAAAAAACATCTCACTCTTGCACAGGCATCGACCCCATCAAGTGGTCGAATCCACTTCTGCCCAAACGGCCATCGGGCACAGACAATCGTTAGGACAGATTTCACTGATGAAAAAAAGAAAGCTATCCGTTCGCTCCACAGTCTCAACAAACACTGGAATATCATCATCCTGTTGCCCTTTGGGCTTTGGATAGGTGCGGGTTTTCTGGCGCTTCAGACGGACAATATTTTCGTGAATCTGCTATGTTACGTATCCGCAGGACTAGGCCTCAGCACACTGTCGGTAATCGTTCACGAATCAACACACAACCTCTTTACACACAATCCTAAGATTGATCGGTGGATTGGATTTTTCTGTTCCTTGCCACTATTACTCTGTTCTCAAGCCTATCGCATCAGGCATCCAATACATCACAAGCACGTTCGCAGTGAGAATGATCCGGACGATATCGAAAACCTCAGCAGCAGTGCAAGGGTGCTCAAGGCTCTCTATTGGGTTATGTTCTTCTTTGGAGCCTATCTGTTTTTGTTTGATGTTCCATTAGAGGGCATCAAGCGAACTGCGGGCAGGCGACGGATTGTCATTCTTCTCGAATGTGGATTCACTCTGGCTGTACATCTCACCGCTTGGATGCTCATCCCTGCAAGTGTGATAGCCGAAGCATGGCTCCTTCCAATGCTTGTTGCTGTGCAGATAGGAAATGTCCGCGGACTTGCTGAGCACGGGATAACATCGAAGGAAAATGAATTTATCGACACAAGAACAGTGACTACGTCTGCGATAGCTTCATTCCTAATGTGCAACGTGAACTACCATCTGGAACACCACCTTTACCCTGGCGTGCCATGGTACAACTTGCCAAAGTTGCATCGGCTGTTCGATGACAGCTATCGAAAAGCTGGAGCCTCGGTCTACAGATCATACGTCTCCCTGCTTATCGATATGCTCAAAGTATTCACGTCAGCACCTCAAACTAAGGGACGACTGATCCCCGCACACCTGAGGCGAGAAATTTGCCTTTAACGATGTTTAATCAACGCTTGCACGAAGAAAGGAGAAACACTATGAAGCGGCAACCTCCCTTAATATCGCTTCTCACAAGCCTGTTATTGTTATGGGCTCAAGAAGCCAGCTACTCTCAGTCCGCCTTATGGCAAAAGGTCAAGGACCTTCCTGGTAATGTTGTTACCTCCATTGCCATCAATGCCCATGGGGAAGTCTTCGCAGGAGCTTTTGATGGTGGGATTATCCGTTCAACAGACAACGGTAATAGTTGGGTGCGATCCAATACAGGCTTGACAGATACGGAGGTATTCTCCGTTGTCGCTAGCCCCAACGGGGATGTTTTTGCAGGGACTTTCGGTGGAGGCATATTCCGATCCACAGACAATGGCGGGGTTTGGACGGAGGCCAATAGCGGCTTAACAAACACCGAAGTCTCTTCACTTGCAATCAGTCCCGACGGAAATATTTTCACGGGAACAGTAAACGGCGGGGTATTCTACTCCACCAATAGCGGGGGGACTTGGACGCCAATCAGCCTGGAGGATGTTTTTGTCAATTCTATAGTCATCAGAAGCAACGGGGATATCTTTGTTGGGACAGGCGGTGATGGGGTCTTCCGTTCACCTAAGCACGGTCAAAGCTGGAAGAAGATCAACACCGGGCTGAAGAAAACCGATGTTCAGTGTCTGGCGATCAACGCAGACGGGCACATCTTCGCAGCAACCAACGGCGCTGGTGTCTACCGCCTAAATGATAACACCGAGACTTGGGCTGAGATCAACACGGGCTTGACGAACCCTAATGTCGGTGCAGTTGCTATCGATCCTGAAGGACACGTCTATGCGGGGACTAGTAGCGGAATATTCCGTTCAACTAATAACGGCGATACTTGGACCGAGGTTAGTACAAGTCTGGCTAATATCTCCGTCCGATCACTTGCCATCAATCGAAAGGGGGAAATCTTCGCGGGAACTATGGGCGGTGGAATCTTTAGAAGTCTGCAGCCGACAGCATCTGTAACCGAAAGGCTGAAATCACCAATGCCACACTATGATGGCAATAATGCAAAGTAACCTTCACATTTTCTGATGAGCGAATTATGAAATTGAGTAAGGCATTCTTCGGGTTCATGTTTGCTCTCACCCTTCCAATCAATGAGAGTCGAGCC
>JAPUKJ010000192.1 GCA_027295705.1 Ignavibacteria bacterium
CGAGGCCGAACATCTCGCCGGCATTAATGCTTAACCGCAGTCTGTCAACTGCCCTTACCTCCTCAAAGCTTTTCGAGATATCGGTTGTTTGAATGACAGGATCCATACAAGTATCAGTCGCCCGATTTGCTTTCAACCACGATCCGCGCATCTGCGGGAAGACCTGGTTTCAATGCGCCGTCGAGGTTTTCCACTTGTATCTTGACGCCGAACACTAGTTTTGTACGCTCTTCCTTGGTTTGCACGTTCTTGGGTGTAAACTCAGCGACAGGAGAAATGTAAACAACCTTGCCATCAAAACTTCTGTCTTCGTAGCTATCAATCGAGACCTTCGCCGTTTGTCCTAGACGCACTTTCCCAAGGTCTGCTTCGCCTACGTAGATCGTGAGATTTACTTTGTCCATGTATGTAATTCTGAGGACGTTCGCACCAACGTTTACGAGCTCTCCCTCCTCAACAGCTTTGAGAGTCACAGTCCCATTCGATGGAGAGATGATGTTGCAGTCATTTACTTTTTTCCGTAGCAGATCAGCTTGTGCAGCTGCCTGGTCACGCTTCGCTCGCGCCATAGTTATTTCATCCTTGCGCAGGCCACGCAAAAGCTTCTCGTACATTTGCTTTGCAGTAACGTATCGTGTATAGACATCATCGTATTGTTTTTGAGTGATGGTTTTCGATGCGAGCAGATCCTTCATACGTGTGTAATCTGACTCCGCGTTCTTAAAGTTCGCCTCCGCTTGAAGAATATCTTCTTTTCGAGTTCCTTCAAGTGCGAGGCGGTATTGGGCCTCGGCAGCTTCTTGATTGGCAATTGCCTGGCGCAACTGGATTTGATAATTCGTGTCATCGATGATCAAGAGAGTATCACCTCGCTCAACAAGGGTTCCTTCATCAAAACGAATTTCATTTATCTTCCCGGCCACCTCTGTTCGGATGTCTACATCAGTGCCTTCAATCGTCCCGGAAGCCTCGATCACATCTTCTCCGTTGTCCGAGCAACCACCAAAGAGGAGGACGTTGATTAGAACTGTCAAGAATAATTGGCGTATACGCATGACGAAACCTGCCAGATGTGAGAATTAATTCTGTTGAAGTTTATCTAACTCGCCGCTCGCCTCCGCAGTCATGATGCCCTTAAAGAAGATCCCCATGATGCCCTGCACTGCTTCCCCAGCAGAAAAGGACTCATGTGTAAGCACGGAGGGCCTGACGATATTCTCGATTGCACCTAGGAATGCGAGGAGGAAAATTCGTTTGTTGACATCCTTTCGGATTAAGCCTTCGTTCATTCCTTGCTCGATCAAACGTGTGAAGTTTTCGATGATTCTCTCTCGCCGGAATTCTTCAATCCGGATCCAGAGGCCTGGTAAATAGCGTTGGAGATCTTGTTGGAATGGCCTACCCAGCTTACCCACCTGCATGCCTAGGAACGTCATGAGTCCGTACAGTTTCTGAACAAAGGATTGATCGCCCATTGTTATCTGCTCAACGTTTGCGCGAACCTCCCCCATCATTCGTTCCATGATCTGAGTAACCAGATCTTCCTTGCTCTCGAAGATCTGGTAGAAGGTTTTCTTGCTCATGGATAGTGCTGACGTCAACTCATCGACCGAGATCTTTGAGAATCCTTCTTCAAAAAACCGTTCCCGACCCACAGCTATTATTCTGTCTTTGACTATCTCGTCGTTTGTCATGGTCAATTTCCTGGAAGCCTGTCAAGTCCTGCTGGTCCGTTCGGACCGACATCAGCCTGTACTTGCGACGAGTCATCCAGACTAGGTCGAAAATTATCAGCCAGCGCTAACTTTCGGAGCATTGGTCTTTTCTTGCTCTGGTGGGCCTGCATCCGCTGCATGATACCGTCAAGCACGCGGACAGCCTCCAATATGTATGGCCCCTTGTTAAGCATGACGCATTCAGCGCGCTGCCCCATAGCGGCATCTGTGATCTCCGCCCGGGTCGGCAGCCCTTTCTTGGCGAGTTTCTCGAGCACCTGTGTTGCCCAGACCACAGGAATATGCGCTGCAGCGCAGATCCACAGGATTTCTTCCTGAATCTCGGCCATTCGTTCAAACCCAACCTCAATGGCTAGGTCACCGCGCGCAATCATCACGCCGACAGGATACGCCCTCATACCGGCAAGAAGAATTGCCGGCAGGTTTCTAAATCCACGCTGAGTTTCGATCTTCAGAATGATCCCGAGACGACGCGCTTCCAACTTGTCGATTTCGCTCAATAGGTCGAAGACATCTTCAGGCGTGTTTACAAACGACATGCTCACAACATCTGCATGCTCTGCAATAAATCTCAGATCCTCCCTATCTTTCTGCGTCAGCCCGCGGAGATGCAAGTTGCTCGAAGGAAAGTTAATCCCCTTGTCAGCAGCAAGCCTGGTACCTTCCTCCCGCGCATGCGTGACCTCAAAATGAACCTCTTCCGGCGAAACCGATCGAATGGTTCCTGAAATCTTCCCATCATCAAGTAGGATTGGCTCACCGACTCTGACGTCTTCAAAAATCTCCGGGAGAGTGCAGGAAATGTGAGCAGTCTTCACCACATTGCCCTCAACGTCGCGTTCAGTCGGTTCTCCTTCAACTGGATCCTTGTGCAAGATGAGCGTGTCGCCTATCTTCAGGGTGATTGACTGCTCAATGGGAAGCAGTTCGAGCACCAATGCGCTGCCAGCTTTTTTCTTTTTCTTCTTCTTGTAGAGCACAAACTTTGTCCCTGTCACCACATATGCTGAATCGTAGCATTTCGCCCATCTTCCCTTGGCTTTCTTGCCGCCGACGCTGAGCACGCATCGCTTGCCGCGAGCGTCCTTGAATCGTACCTCGTCTCCTTTTCTGACATTGCTCAGCCAATCAGCGGGGACGGGGATCACCAGCTCGGCTTCTGAAGGCGGAAGCAGGTTCGGCGATGCGAGCCAGACCCTGGAAGGAGACGTCACGTTACCCACATAATCTCTCTCAGGCCTGAGATGAACTACCTTCGGACCGGGCTTGATCGAACCTGTCCTGAGTTTGGGTCCCCCAAGATCCATACAGATCTTGCAGTTCCGCCCAGTTTTGCGTTTCGCCTTGTTGATCTTCTCGATCATTAACTTCCATATTTCTTTGTCATCGTGCGCGCAGTTGATGCGTGCGCTGTTCATACCTGTGGAAATGAGTTTCCGAACGAGCTTCTTATCCTCCGCAGCATCAGTCGGAAGCGTGACCATAATGCGGACAGAGCTGCCCTTGAGCTTCTTGCCAAGTAATGCGTTGGTGTTGGATTTTGTGAGCTTCGCGGCCTTCTTCATTGATACTACCACATCCTCCGGTTCGGATTCCTTGGACTCAATCAGCTGCCGCAACATGTCTTTGACAGTGACCACATTCGCCATCACATGAGCCTCCGCCTGACCGAGAGCCGACACACCCAGATCATCGAGTTTGGATTGCAGATCCCTGAGATCATGCTGTCGTAATGCAAGGTAGTGCACGAGGTTCTTCGCACTTTCGGCAAATGATGGTTGAACCATTGAAAGCTGGGAAGAGAATTTTGCCTCCAAATCTTTCGCATGAGC
>JAPUKJ010000193.1 GCA_027295705.1 Ignavibacteria bacterium
GGGCCCGGTGTGCAGCCCCGAAAGCGTCATTGACGTATACGTCGCCCAAGCTCGCAAGCTCCTTGGCAAACTTTTCATCGTTCAATTCTTCTTCGATATGAAACCGAAGATTCTCGAGCAGCAAACACTCCCTCGTGTTCAGTTCATCAACCATTCGGTGTGTTGCTTTCCCAATGCAATCCTTGGCGAACTTCACCGGAATGTCAAGAAGGGCATCGAGATGCTCAGCCACAGGATTGAGAGAGAATTCAGGGTTGGGCTGACCATTTGGTCGACCAAGATGGCTCATCATGATCGGAATCCCTTCGGCGTTAAGAATCTTCCGAATAGTAGGAAGCGATTCCACGATGCGCTTGTCATCGGAAATCTTCAAGTCCGTCGTCATTGGCACGTTGAAATCAACGCGCACAAGAACTTTCTTCCCCCGCAACTCTACATCATCGATAGTGCGCAAACTCATATCCCCCTAAAAGATCTACGATTACAAAAGAAACGGCCACCTTGCTAGATGAGATCGGCAGCCGTTTGATACAGTCACATCGACAGTGTTGCCTACGAGATTTTTTTCAAGAGATCTACGACTCTGCATGCAAATCCCCATTCGTTGTCGTACCATCCAAACACCTTCACGGTTGTTCCCGAAGCCATCGTCAACTTTGAATCAAAGATGCACGAATGTTCATTGCCTATGATATCTGCAGACACTATCTCGTCTTCCGTGTATTCCATAATGCCTTTTAGATATGTTGACGCGGCAGTTTTCATTGCTTCGTTGATCTGCTCCTTGGTAGCTGGCTTTTTCAGAATGGCAACGAAATCAGTAATGGACGCGTCAGGGGTCGGGACTCGCAAAGCAAGACCATCGAGCTTTCCTTTCAATTCCGGGATGACCTTGCCAACTGTTCTCGCTGCCCCTGTCGTCGTCGGGATGATGGAGAGCGCGGCAGCACGGGCACGACGCAAATCTTCATGCGGCAGGTCAAGTAGTCGCTGATCGTTCGTATATGAGTGAACAGTGGTCATGTACCCGTGGTCGACGCCGAAAGACTTATGCAAAACGCTAACCATCGGGGCAAGGCAATTAGTTGTGCACGAGGCATTGGAAACAAATTTCTCTTTGCCTGTCAGAATTTCGTCATTCACGCCAAGAACGACTGTGGCGTCAAGCTCATCTTTGGCTGGAGCAGTTAACAGCACTTTCTTCGCTCCAGCTTTGATATGCAGTTCGAGCTTCTCCCGATTGGTAAAAATCCCTGTACCTTCAACCACAAGGTCTGCGCCGAACTCCTTCCAAGGGAGTTTTGATGGATCTTTTTCAGCAAGAATCTTGAACCCTTTTCCATCTACAACGATGCAATCACCCTCTGCCGTGACCTTCTTTTGATACTTACCATGTATCGAATCATATTTCAATAGATAAGCTAGCGTTTTTGCATCCGTAATGTCATTTATAGCAACAACATTGAAGCCATCTTTCTGCAGCAGCCTCCTGAAAACGAGCCGCCCTATTCGACCGAAGCCATTTATTCCGATATTAACTGCCATGAAAATCCTCCGTGTGGACAGAAGGGGGGGAGATACAATTCAAGTGGGAAAAACACTCCAAACGTCAAAAATACGCACAAATGTACCAACAAATGGTCTGAATGTCAAGGAATCGAAGGGTCAGTTCGCAAGAGCGACAGATGCCGCAAACACCTGCTTCGCACTATGTTCGATGAGAACCTTTGCACACGCATCAACGGTTGAGCCTGTTGTTATGATGTCGTCTACAATGAGGAAGGTCTGATCTGGAATGACGCGGTGGAATGACTTGTGTACGCTAAATGCGTCTTGCACGTTCTCCCTCCGTTGCTCTATATCCAGCTCCGTTTGCGACTTTGTATACTTCCGACGCATCAGCAACGGTTCAACTACAGGTAGTCCAGTCCGTTCCTGCACACCTTTGCAAATGTACTCGCTTTGGTTGTATCCTCGTTCTCGCCGCTTCGTCGGATGAAGAGGAACAGGCAGAATCCCAGATATCAATACGCCTCCAAGTGTCGCCTGCACACAATCTCCAAGTCTTCTGCCAAGTTCTACACCAAGAGCCGTTATCCCGCCATACTTAAGATAGTGAATGAGAGACTGAAGGGTACCGTCCTTTTCATAATGGTAGGCCGATACCAACCTGGAAACATGAGCTTCTGAGGTCAACCTGCCGAACATTTCTTGGTACAAGCTGTCCTCCGCTGAAATTTTCCGAATAGCTGACCAGCACGCCGTACAGACCTTCCTTTCGCCGGGGGACAACGGTCCACCACATGCAAAACAAGTGGGAGGATAGAATAACTCATAGAAGGGCCGGAGAAAGGCTCGAACTTTGTAATGTTGAGAATTCAAGGAGTAGGGTTGCAAGGTACTTATTTCAACGTTTCAGCAATGCCTCGAGTTTCTGGATCTCGTCCCTCAAATCTGCAGCACGCTCGAATTCTAGGTCTTTTGAGGCTCTTACCATCTCAGTGCGCAATTCTTCAATCAGATCTTTTCGTTGATCTGCAGTAAGATATTTGACAACACTTTCAGCTACCATAGGCATTTTGGCTCGCTCACGTCGTGCATCGCGTGCCGCCTTCACGTCTGCAACAGCTGTGGCAGCAAGCACTTCGTCAACCGTTTTGTACACGGTCTTAGGAGAGATATTATGGTCAAGATTGTATTGGATTTGCTTTTCCCTGCGGCGATTCGTCTCGTCCAACATTCTTTTCATGGAGCCGGTTATGGTATCGGCATAGAGGATTACTTTTCCGTTTACATTACGTGCCGTCCGGCCTGCTGTCTGAATGAGCGATTTCTCTGAGCGGAGGAATCCCTCCTTATCAGCATCAAGGATGGCAACGAGTGAAACTTCAGGCAAATCCAGTCCCTCACGCAATAGGTTCACACCAACCAACACATCGAAGTCACCAAGCCGTAGATCCCGCAGAATCTCCACCCGTTCCAGTGCACCAACTTCGGAATGTACGTAACGGACCTTCACCCCAATATCAGCCAGGTAGTCTGTTAGATCTTCGGCCATGCGTTTGGTGAGCGTGGTAACAAGAATACGTTCGGCCTTCGCGGCTCGAGCGCGAATTTCAGCAATCAAGTCGTCGATCTGACTCTTTACCGGCCTTACCTCCACCGTAGGGTCAACAAGACCTGTTGGACGAATAACCTGTTCAACCAGCACTCCTTTTGATTTCTCCATCTCGTAGTCTGAAGGTGTGGCACTGACAAAAATTACCTGGTGCACCAATCTCTCCCACTCATCGAAAGTCAATGGACGGTTATCAAGCGCAGAAGGCAGCCTGAAGCCGTATTCTACAAGTGTCGATTTGCGCGAACGGTCACCGTGGTACATGCCGGAAATCTGAGGAACGGTCACATGAGACTCGTCTATGATAAGCAAAAAATCATCCGGGAAGTAATCAAACAGACATGCAGATCTAGATCCCGGAGGCCGAGCGGCAATGTGCCGTGAATAATTCTCTATGCCGGAGCAATACCCGACCTCGCGCATCATCTCGAGATCAAAACGTGTACGCTGTTCCAGACGCTGCGCCTCAACAAGCTTCCCGGCCGAACGAAGCTCCGTGAGTCTTTCTTCAAGTTCCGTTTCGATACCTTTGAAGGCCCGCTCAAGTGTACTTTTTGACGTAACGAACTGCTTGGCTGGATAGATCACTTCGTAGTCCGTTTCGCCACGCGCGTGTCCATCAACCCTGTTGATATAGGAGATCTTCTCGATCACATCACCAAAGAATTCAACACGGATCGCCTCCTCATTTTCGTACGCAGGAATTACTTCCACGACGTCTCCACGCACGCGCATGGTTCCTCGGACGAACTCAAAGTCGTTTCGGGTATAAAATATGTTCAGGAGCTTTCGGAGAAATTCGTTCCTATCCAGCCTTTCGCCTTTGCGAATAACAACAATCTGGCTCGCCCATTCATCCGGCGCACCGATTCCATAAATGCAGCTTACGGATGCGACAACGATAATGTTGTTGTCGCCACTCAGCAAAGCGCTCGTTGCTCGCAGGCGCAAGCGGTCTATTTCGTCGTTGATTGAAGCATCCTTTGCAATATAGGTATCTGTGGTTGGTACATAGGCTTCGGGTTGGTAGTAGTCATAGTAACTTATGAAGAACTCAACCCGATCATGCGGGAAAAAACTCCTGAATTCACCATAGAGTTGTGCAGCAAGAGTCTTGTTGTGCGACATGACTAGCACTGGTTTGTCGGCCTGGGCGATGACATTCGAGATCGTATAAGTCTTACCGCTTCCTGTAACACCCAGGAGAGTCTGATACTCGTCGCCGCGCAAAACTCCTTCAGCCAACTGCCGTATCGCTTCGGGCTGGTCACCGCTTGGGGTAAAATTGGAAGTAAGTTTAAAGATGCTCATTCGTCCAAGTCAGCGTAGTAGTGTCTCGATAAATTCTCGTCGAACTACCCGGTATGCTGGTTTGTTGGCTTGTCTATATTTCTCAGAGTGATGCACAGGCTTCAGCTTTCCTGCAATCACCTGTCGGCTCCACTGCTCCACTTCTTTCGCTGGAAATTCCAGTACTTGAAATCTAACCAAAGATCGGAATTCATTCCACTCTCGATAGAACTGCGAAGTATCAACCGTGACAACACTAGCAGAACGAAACATAAGCTGCATCAGCAAATCCGGTTCAAATTCCAACTTTTTGAATGGCCGCAAATTGATTCGAACCATTTTGCCGGAAGTCGAGATACGCTCAACAAGAGACTCGTCGCCTATGGTGGTATCCAACGAGCCAAGTTCAGCTAGAAGGTAAGACACTACTGCAGCCGTATCTGTGAGGATGTATCCTACATCAAAATGGGCCTGATACAACAACTTGTAAACATCTTGGACCTGAAGATCTCGCTTACTACTCTGATGATGCTCGATGAGTCGCAAAACGCTCCACCGTTCGGCGAGCGACTGCACGCAAACGGTTTCTTGAGGCAGATGCGGAGTGAGCACGAACAGAAGAGATGACATCAAAAAAATGATCATGTCAAAGCGGTATTGCTAAGCGGGTTTGGAAAGCGTGTGCAAACAGAAGGAG
>JAPUKJ010000194.1 GCA_027295705.1 Ignavibacteria bacterium
TTGCAATCTATGCAATGTGGCCTCAGCTTACCTTCGAACCGTATCCACCCTGTTGGTGGATGTGCATGATAAAGATGTGCGGACTTGCCGTAAAAGCCTTTTCGCCCATGCTCTTCTTCGAAGGTGCCGTTGGGCAGTCCAACATGTGCTTGCTGCGCAGTTTTTCCTTTCTTGAGTGGGAACATAAGTTCTACCTTAGCTCTATGGGTTTAGAAGTGTCTAATTTCTTTTCGTTATAATGAGTTTCCGCTTTTCATTCCTTAAATTAGTAATTGTTCCTACGATCGAGGCGCCCGCTACTATAGATTTCCTCGCAGTTCTTGTTCCATCTCAATTGCTTCAAACAATGCCTTGAAATTTCCTTTGCCGAAACTGCGACTCCCCTTGCGCTGACTGATCTCGAAAAACAGCGTAGGTCGGTCCTCGATAGGCTTAGTGAATATCTGTAACATGTATCCTTCATCATCGCGATCCACAAGGATACCCAATTTGGCAAGCTCATCGATCGGCTCATCGATCTTTCCGACACGCCCTGCAAGATCCTCGTAGTATGTGGTTGGTACGCGTAGGAATTCTACCCCCTGATCCGTCAACTTCCCAACTGTATCAATGATGTTATCCGTTGCCATGGCGATGTGCTGAACTCCCGGCCCTTGGTAGAATTCAATATATTCTTCGATCTGTGATTTCCGCTTCCCCTTGGCCGGCTCATTGATCGGAAATTTAATCCTGTCGTTTCCGTTTGCTACAACCTTTGACATCAACGCAGAGTACTCGGTGCTGATATCCTTATCATCGAAATGCTTGAACATCCTGAATCCCATTACGTCTTCATAAAACTTGACCCATGTGTTCATCTGTCCCCAACCGACGTTGCCCACCATATGATCGATGAACTTTAGCCCTACCGGGCGGCAAACGAGGTCCGAACTTTCTATTGGTCTGAAGCCTGGCATGAAGACACCATCGTATTCTTTTCTCTCAACAAACGAATGTATCGTATCTCCATACGTCGTAATTGCTGATCTCTTGACCTCGCCAAATTCATCTTTCGTCACTGTTGGTTCCACGACGCCTTTTCCACCTCGTTTTGTCGTCTCCTCATATGCAGACTCAGCATCATCTACCCATAAAGCTATGTCACGGACTCCATCCCCGTGGTGCTTGATATGCTCACTGATAGGGTGGTCGGGTTGCATTGGTGTTGTTAGCACAAATCGTATCTTGTCCTGTTGCAGTACGTACGACGCACGGTCACGTTGGCCCGTCTCAGGTCCGCTATAGGCAACGAGCTTCATTCCGAACGCCGAGCGATAAAAATGCGCAGATTGTTTCGCGTTGCCAACGTAGAACTCGACATAGTCCGTCCCGTTGATGGGGAGGAAGTCAATGTGTTCTTTTGTTTTGGTTTCTGTTTGTTGGGATTGCATAGTTGCTCCGGTTATTGATGTACAGATGAAACCGTTAAGTCGCTCTTAGAATTGTGAGCAGCTTTGTCAACAAATTGTCAACTCTTAGCTCAGGTTCCCAGTTCTTGAGGTATTCGACGTCTAGTGCCTTCCGCTGCAGTTTGGCGATGTTCACAGCATCGGTGAATTGCCTTTCAGACTCACTATCCTTCGACCATTCTAGTTTCGATAGTATCGTGTCCTCGGCAGTTGCAAAAAGTCGTTGCTTCCCCAAGAAACCGCGCGGAATCCTCCGCCTAAACTCCTCCTGGTTGAACGGACGGGGTTTTCGAATGATGATGTCTATTTTGAAACCTGTTGCTAGGTGAATCACATTGAATATCGAATGATTCTCTAGTGCGTCAAGCGCGGCATTTCTATTGACATAAAAATTATTTCCGAAAGAGTTCACAAGTTGCTTCAAAGAGTTTGCATTTGTGTGTCGATGACGATGTCAGCGTCGTGCGTCGCACGTGGGACCCCGTGTACATTGCTTGCAAAAGAACCTGTCAGCATAAAGGTATGTTCTGTGACTCTAAAGCCGATAGAACAATATCCAACGCCTGTTCCGGAATCATGGAAGAACAGATCGGGAATCCGGATACGCGTTTTTGTACAACGTATCGCCCAACTGTATGCGAATTACTGCCAGTCGTACCTCTTCTTCCGTGTATTCTGGATGTCGATTCCGCACACCTTCGCGGAGAAGGCTACGACAAGTTTGCGCAAGGTCTATGGCAAGCTGCAATCGCCGCTCCGGAGACATCTTCTCATAAATTTCCAATTGAATTCGTTCTGCTTCTGGTCTAGTGTCTAGAGGTTTCACCGAATCACTCTAAGATACAAAAATGGGTTGACGAGCTCCATTGGCACTAGTGAGCGATCGTCGAAGCACGTACAGTTTTCAGTGCGCCTATCAGCCTCTCATTCTCGGACTGCGTCCCAACGGTGATGCGAACACAGTTCGGCAGTCCGAATGCTTTTAATGGTCGAATAATTACGCCGAGCCTTAGAAGCCCTTCGTAAAGGTCGCTCACCTCTGCTTCACTCGCTAATGGTACCATGACAAAATTGGCATCCGACGGGACAGTTGTGAACCCTAATTCTCGCAGCCCAGGGTCTACTAATTTGTGTCCTGCCTTATTCATTTCCAGCGAACGCTTCAGAAACTCACTGTCGCTCAAAGCTGCGATTCCTGCGGCTTGTGCCAGTGTACTTGGTTCGAACGGAAGCTTCACCTTCATCAGATTTTCTATCAATTCATCATGTGCAAACCCATAGCCAATACGGACCCCGGCCAGACCGTAAATCTTGGAGAATGTCCTTAGAGTGATAACGTTATCATAACGATAGTGCATTGAGTCAGGGTACAAGGGGTTATCCCTTGCGTAATCAAAGTACGCCTCGTCAAGAATGATGAGGACGTGATCCGGGACTGCGTGCATGAACTCATCGAATTCGGCTTTCGTAAAGATTGTACCGGTCGGGTTGTTGGGATTAGCCAAGTAGATGATTTTTGTGTGATCATTGATTGCGGCAGCGATACCCTTGAGATCGAAATGATAATTCTTCAAAGGTACAGTCACCATCTTGACACCTCGAGAACGGGCTAAAACGTAGAACCCAACAAAAGTGCCTTCAGAGGTGAGCACTTCGTCATCATCGCACAAGAAAGCCCGGATGATGTTGGACATGATCCCTTCTGAGCCGCTACCAGCGATGACATTTGCAACCTTGAGATCGAACCTCTCCGCCAGCTCCTCCCGCAAATCAAGACCACCGTTAGGGTACAGGTGCAGCTGGTCGTAGTGCTGCTTGATTCCCTCCACCGCGAGTGGAGAAGGTCCGAGAGGGTTTTCATTAGAAGCGAGTTTGACTATGGTGGTGAGCCCAAGCTCTCGCTGCAATTCCGAAATTGGCTTGCCAGGCTTGTAGGGTTCCAGCGTTTCGATATAAGGAGGAACGAGCGGCATGCGTGGCTCAGCAAAGCCTAGAGGTATAAAAGCTTCTCTTTCACTATATAAAAAAGATAGCAAACGGCTCTCCGAAATGCAAGAAACGGTCAGCGGTCATTGGATCTTTTCCTTGACATTCGCGGCCTATTTGGTTACAATCTCACCGATCCGTTGCCCCTATGCTCTGGTTTAGATTCCGAAAATGATTCCGCTCCGTGACACTATCAAATCTAGAACTGTGCCGTATGTCAATTACTTGCTGATTGGCGTGAGTGTGCTGGTTTTTTTCCTTGAGTTATCCCTAGGTCCAAGAATTAATGCGTTTGTGAATACCTATGGAGTTATTCCCGCGCGGGTAGGCGCCGCGGTTTTTGAGGGGCATGTTTCCTTGGGTGCACTGCTACCACTGTTCACGTCCATATTTTTGCATGGAGGGTGGATGCACCTCATCGGGAACATGTTATATCTGTACATATTTGGTGACAATGTTGAGGACAGGCTTGGCCATGGGGCGTATCTTCTCTTCTACCTCCTTGCCGGGATAGGAGCGGCCATAGTTGAGGTATATTTCCAACAGAATTCAGTCGTCCCACTCGTTGGTGCAAGCGGTGCAATTGCGGGCGTGCTCGGCGCGTATTTCATCCTTTATCCGCGCGCGCGAGTTTTGACGCTAGTACCACTGCTTTTCTTGTTTCCGGTTGTTGAAGTGTCTGCATTCTTCTTTCTGGGTTTCTGGTTTGTCATGCAATTCTTTCAGGGAACGATGTCGTATGGCTCAGATGCCGCTTCTGGAGGTGTCGCATGGTGGGCACACACAGGAGGATTTGTCGCAGGAGCGGTTATGTTGCCAATCTTCTTGATCATCAAAAGAAGGTGATTGTCCATGGCTAAATTCGCAGGGGGGCGCACTTTCATCTGCTTGGCCCCCCGAGAGTGCTGGCGAAGGGGGTTGGATTTCGCACTGCTTTCCGGAAACAAGTCGAAATCGGTAACTCTCCAGCTATCATGAACTTCCGTAGCAGCGAAATTGTTAAACTAGAGTAGACGTTCATTCATTTTTTGAAAGCATCAGACACCTATTTCTATCCGCTCGCACTTCTCTAAGGAATTTGCTACTACAGACTCAAAATAGGGACTTACACGGAAACGGGAAAAATGTTGCTTTTGAAGTAGCTCGAGACCGTTCATCGTCACTGAATAGCTTTCAATCACATCACTCAAAAAGGCCACTCCGAATTTGATAAACTCAAAACCGCAGGAGGCAACAATGAAATTCTTCCCCCTCTCTATTGTGATTCTAGTGTTTTGTTCAGCTAGCTTTGCTCAAAACCCAAACGTAACTCTCGTTGCAAATGTGAATGACTACCCCACGATCGGTTACAACGATTGCTGGGGATATGCCGCTCCTGACGGAAGAGAATACGCACTCTTAGGTGTCCGAAACGGGACCAGTATTATTGATATTACAGATCCATCCAACTCTGCTGAAGTTGCTTTCATTTCAAGTAATTTTTCCACATGGAAAGATATAAAAACCTATCAAAATTATGCTTACGTTGTAAATGAGAGCGGCGGTGGATTGCAGATTATTGACCTATCCAATCTTCCCGACTCCGCAACATTGACTGCTACATACAATGGATTCAGCACTTCACACAACATTTATATAGATGAAATCGCAGGAATCCTGTATGCGGAGGGGAACAGTTCTGAGCCAGTAAGGGTGCTTAGCCTGGCTGATCCTTTGAATCCTGTCCAGATATCCTCCTTTGGCATCGAGTGCCACGATATTTATGCCCAGGATAGCGTCGCGTTTGTTTCTGAGGGCACCATGGGTTCGTTTGGAATCTACGACATGAGCAACCCAGCTTCGCCTACCTTCCTGCAGCGAATCAATGTTCCATCGGCCGGATATTGCCACAACGCATGGCTGACCGAAGATGGAAACCATCTGATCACAACTGAAGAGACCTCTGAAAAAACTGCTAAGATGTGGAATATTCAAGATATCAATAACATCGCGCTAGTAGATGAGTACTTAGGAGGTAGCGGGTTGGCACATAATGCCATGATCACGGATGAGTATGTTTACCTTTCTCACTACGAATCGGGTTTGAAAGTGTTGGACATAGCTACCCAAACCGATA
>JAPUKJ010000195.1 GCA_027295705.1 Ignavibacteria bacterium
AGGTATTGTTATGTCACTCTTTGCACTTTACAAAAACCGGAATACTCCTTCGCGTGAAGAGATCGATGATGCCCTTACGGGCAACCTCTGCCGTTGCACAGGCTATCAATCCATCGTTGAAGCAGCAAACCAAGCGTGTGCACATGACAACGTGGATCATTTCAGTGCGAACGAACCGGCAATCATGCAGCTTCTGGGTTCAATTTCACATGATTCCATTGATCTCAATACCGGCAGCCAGCGATATTTCCGTCCGGCTACGTTAGGTGAAGCGACTTCGCTCAAGCATCAGTATCCCGATGCAGTCGTGCTATGTGGAGCAACAGATGTTGCACTGCGTGTGACCAAGAATCATGAAGTCTTGAGCGAAGTCATTGATATTTCCGGCATTGGTGAGTTGCAGTCCATCACCATGAATGATGTGTCGCTCCGAATCGGGGCAGGTGTTGCGTTGAGCATCGTACTATCGGCTGCTAAAGAGGACTTCCCAGCACTCCACCATATGTTGACCGTTTTTGGCTCATGGCAGATAAGAAACCTTGCCACACTCGGAGGCAACCTTGGAACGGCGTCACCGATTGGCGATATCCTTCCAGCGCTCATTGCCTACAACGCACAGGTGGCCTTGAAAAGTGTCAGGGGAGAAAGAGAGGTTGAGGTTGACCGTTTTCCAACAGGGTATCGAACTTCAGAGAGAAAGGACGACGAACTCATAACGGCAATCATCATCCCCAAAGCTGCTCAAAACGTGCTTGTCAGATCATACAAAGTGTCAAAGAGGAAGGACCTTGACATTTCCACAGTGAGTGGGGCCTTTAGGTTCGAATTCAATCATGACAGAGTAATTGAGGCGGCGACGCTAGCTTACGGGGGAATGGCAGAGTGTGTGAAACGAGCAGAAGGTACCGAGGCGTTTCTCAGGCGAAAGCGGTGGGATCGCGGGACGGTAGTGCAAGCCATGTCACTTATCGACAACGATTTCACTCCTATCTCGGATGTGCGCGGTAGCGCGGAAATCCGAAGGATCATGGCCAGAAACTTGCTAATGAAATGCTGGTCCGAGACACAACAATGAATGACTTTGAAACTCCATTAAGGCTGGATTAGAAAATCATGTCAATAACGGATGCGATCCCTCACGAAAGCGCAGCCCTGCATGTAACAGGCGAAGCGGTCTTTGTTGATGACATTCCGGGGGGGGAACAGCTTCTCGTCGGACGTGTGGTATACAGTCCGCACGCTCATGCAAGAATCAAATCCTTTGATCTGAGCGCAGCGAAGAAGGTTTCGGGCGTACACGCCGTGTTGTATCATAAAGATATCACCGGCCACAACCAGATGGGGCCAGTTATCAAAGATGAAATTTGCCTCGCTGCTGATCGAGTGACATTTGTTGGGCAAGCAGTGTTCTTGATTGCAGCAGAATCGGAGGAGCAGTGTCTTGAAGCAGAGAAAGCGCTAAAGATCGAATACGAACCTCTTGAGGCTATTCTGGATATTGAGACGGCGATGAAGAAAAACAATTTGATGGGGCCGGCAAGATGGATGAAACGCGGCGATGTGGATGCGGCGTTAGAGAGCGCTCAGCATGTCATCAAAGGTGAACTCCAGACTGGCGCTCAAGAGCACTGGTATCTTGAATCGCAAGTCTGCCTCTGCATCCCGGGGGAGGGGAATGAGATGAACGTCTACAGCAGCACGCAGCACCCCTCGGAAACTCAGGCGCTGATTGCTGACCTGCTGAAACTTCCGAAAAACGAGGTTGTTGTCGAAGTGAGGCGCATGGGCGGGGCTTTTGGCGGCAAGGAGACTCAGGCAAACCATACAGCCTGTTGGACTGCACTCCTCAGCAGTGCAACAAAGCGGCCGGTGAAAATCCGGTTGTTCCGTGATGATGACATGATTATGACGGGCAAGCGTCACCGTTTCCTTGTGAGATATGAGGTCGGATTCGACAATGAGGGCATGCTGCTCGCTGCGAAGTTTGAGCTCAACAGTGATGGTGGTGCTGCCACAGATTTGTCATTCGCGATTTTGGAGCGGGCGATGTTCCACGTGGACAACAGCTACTTCATCCCGAATCTCTCTGTTGAAGGTCGGGTTTGGAAAACGAACCTTCCCTCTAATACAGCGTTTCGTGGATTCGGCGGTCCGCAAGGAATGGCAGCGATTGAGACCATCATTGACCGCATTGCACGGTATCTTCACAAAGATGCTGCAGAAATCCGACGAAGGAATTTCTACGGAATCGATTCACGCAACATAACCCATTACGGGGAAGTCGTTGAAAACAATCGGCTGCACATGATCTATGAGCAGTTGGCGAAATCCTCCGAGCACGAGAAGCGAAGAAAGGCCGTCGATGAATTCAATGCGTCCAACGAATTCTACAAGAAAGGCCTTGCTTTTACCCCTGTCAAATTTGGCATTTCGTTTACGACGACTTTCCTCAACCAGGCTGGTGCTCTCGTCAATGTGTATAAGGATGGGACGATCTTGGTGAACCACGGTGGAACGGAGATGGGGCAGGGTCTGCACACGAAGATTCAGCAAATTGCTGCTGCGGAGTTCGGCGTGAGTGTAGACACGGTGAAAGTGAATGCTACAAATACCTCCAAAGTTCCCAACACCTCTGCAACAGCTGCGTCCGCAGGGACAGATCTGAACGGTATGGCGGTGAAAAACGCCATCGATACCCTGAAATCTCGAATCGCGGTCACGGTCGCTCAGATCTTTTCTGAAGAAAACCCGGATAGCCCTTCATCCTCGGATGACATCGTGTTTACAAATGCGATCATCGAAGATTCTCAACACCCCGACAGACGAATGGCATTTGCCGATGCCATGCCACTAATGAACCTGCGTCAGGTGAACCTCAGCGCGACTGGGTTCTACAAAACTCCAAACATCGCATGGGACAAGCAACGGAGGATGGGCCGGCCGTTCTATTACTACGCCTTCGGAATGGCCGTAACCGAGATTCTTCTTGATGTCTTGACTGGTGCGCACACAATATTGCGGGCAGACATTCTCCACGATGTCGGAGACTCTGTGAACCCTGGCATTGATCTCGGCCAAGTCAAAGGAGGATATGTACAAGGTGTCGGTTGGTGCACTAACGAAGAGATCAAGTGGGATGCACAGGGACGACTTATGACACACTCGCCGAGCACATACAAGATTCCGACTATTCAGGATATCCCGAAGGATTTCAGGGTTGCGCTTCTGGAAGGAGTCCCGAATCCGAACGTCATTCGCAAGAGCAAAGCTGTCGCGGAGCCACCCTTCATGCTGGCGCTTTCGGCATGGCTGGCGATCAAGGATGCAGTATCGGCGGTTGGTAACCATGAGTACGAGCCCGAGATCTCCCTTCCTGCGACGGTCGAGGTAATTCTGCTTTCCATCGAGGATTTGAAGGATCGGATGTCTCAGACCGTTGTCAAGAAGGCTGGCGCAATGCATTGATTCCGCCCATTTGACTGGGCAAGGCTGCTTAGCTGTACGGATAGGTAGCTGGGACAAGTGGACGGGACACGAGAACTAACATCCAGAGTGACTAAACATTTCAAGCGATAAATTTCCTTGAACTTGACACTTGGATCTTGAGAGAGCGGTTTTATGTTCTTAGCGCAAGATAAATTTGGCAGGCCATTAAGAGATCTTCGGATTTCGGTTACTGACCGATGCAACTTTCGGTGTCCGTTTTGTATGCCTGCAAAAACAAACGGCGAGGAATATCACTTTCTTCCCCGGGCGGAGATCTTAACATTTGAGGAAATCGTTCGGCTTACGAGAATATTAGTTGATTTGGGAGTATCCAAAATACGAATAACAGGCGGAGAACCCCTGCTGAGAAGCCAGATAGAAGTTTTGGTTGGCTACCTTGCAAACATAAAAGGCATTGAGGACCTGGCCCTCACAACAAATGGATACTTGTTGGCCCAAAAGGCGCGTGCACTGAAAGATGCGGGGCTAGGCAGAGTTACAGTGAGTCTGCATTCACTAGATGATGATGTATTTGCAAACATGAACGGGCGGGGGTATAGCACGGAGTCCGTCCTTGAGGGACTTCGAGTAGCTGCAGAAGTTGGCCTCTCGCCCATAAAGATCAATATCGTCGTTCAAAGAGGTGTTAACGGGCACACGATTGTTGATTTGGCAAGATTTTTCAGGCGGTTAGGTCATGTCGCACGATTCATTGAGTATATGGATGTCGGGAATCTGAATGGGTGGAATCAGGACCAGGTAGTCTCCGCCGACGAAATCGTGAAAACAATTAGTGCGGAATTACCTCTCGAGCCGATAGAACGAACCCACAACAGCGACGTTGCTCTGCGGTTCAAATATAAGGATGGCGGTGGAGAAATTGGAATTATTGCGTCGGTTACGAAACCTTTTTGCGGTGATTGCGCAAGACTTAGACTTTCGGCAGAAGGTAAACTCTATACGTGTTTGTTCGCGAGCGAAGGCCACGATATCAAGGGCGTTCTCAGAGCAGGGGCTACCGACAATGAAATTAAGGAAATCCTGACAGGTCTATGGAGCAGTAGAACCGATCGGTATTCTGAAGAAAGAGCTGCATTGATGGCAAATGAGACTATGCCAAGAAAAGTGGAAATGTACCAGCTTGGTGGTTAGCAGGATGAGAGGTAGAAGGATTGGAAAATGATTTTGGCCTCTGACGCAACGAAAATTATTCTGGGATCTGTTCAGCAGCTTCCTTCCGTTGAACTAAACTTTCGGGAAGTACTTGGATTGGTGTGTGCAGAAGATGTTGTCGCGGATCTTGACGTGCCATCTTTTGACCGATCTGCTATGGATGGGTATGCAATCAGGTGGGAGGACATTAAGGAAGCGTCGGACGATAATCCTTTGAAGCTGAGA
>JAPUKJ010000196.1 GCA_027295705.1 Ignavibacteria bacterium
CGTCGCTTTTTTATAAGCTGAACTTCATAAACGGCAAGAATCTGGGTTAAAACCCGACAAGGGTAAAATCTGTTCCAATAAGTTTGGTGTCGAACGTAAAAACAATAACCAGTATATATATCGCTAGAAAGGCACTCGTGGCATGGGGGATTGCGTAGTGCGCGTGAATAAGATCAAGGTTTTCGAAGCGGGCGACCTCCACCATTTTGCTTGCGAGAGCAGGAGTGTAAAGGGGAAATTCAAACAGAGGGTAATTTGCCATCTCAACTTCGTGATAGAATACGTTCTCGAGATAACCGTCAAGCCGGGACGGCATGGCGTAGCTTATGAAGTGGATTTGGTGCCCTTTGTCGGCTAGTGCTTTGCCGAGTTCAGTAGCTATGACTCCACTTCCACCGTAGGTTGGATAACAGACAACGCCGATTTTCATTTGGAGGGTTCCTTTGTTTCTAAAGATACCTAATTCAGATTAAACTGACAAATTTATATATTGATTATGGGACATCCAGTGCAAAATGACTGACGAATTCAAAACGCTCCGAGGTGAGATTCGAACCGAGACGAAGGTACAAAGCTCCAGGTTCATTGCCACAGCCCTATCCACTGTAACAATAGATCAGGTCGAACGGTTCATCGCAGCGACCAGGAGGCACTTCCACGATGCGACGCACAATTGCTATGCCTATTGGATTGGTACAGATGGAACTCAATATCGATCTAACGACGATGGTGAGCCGAGTGGAAGTGGCGGGAAGCCTATCCTCGCCGCGATTGACAGGTTCGGCTTGACAGATCTAACAGTAATTGTCACCCGTTACTTTGGCAGGACAAAGCTCGGGGCACGCAAACTTTCACGCGCATACGGTAATGCGGCAAAACACGCGCTCGCACAAGCAGAGCACGTTGTCAGCTACAAAATGGAATCGTTAGAGGCTTCTTTCCCTCACTCTCAGATCAGCAACGTTATGCATGTTGTTTCGCAACTTGGTGCCAGGATACTCGATACCACGTATGATGAGGAGGTGCATGTGCGCCTCGAGGCTAGGAGCTCGATGTTAGATCATCTCAGATCTCTCCTTCTGAATCAAACGAGTGGAAACATCAGCATAAAATAAGAAGCTCCATCTCACCACAATTTCTGCAATAGTCGTCTCTCCGAATCAAAAATCTCTCTTACTGAAAATGGCAACGCTTCCTCCAAAGAGCATTCCCGCGGAGAGAATCGATTGCGCAAACGGCCTCCAATCCAGTCCCTGCTGAGTAATCTGGTTGGCAATATTAGCTTCCATGGCCGAAATCTGAGGAAGGATATAATAGAGCCCGTCCAGAATCCTCTGATACATTGGATTCTCTGAGATAAGATACAATACTTGCTCTCGCTGCTCAAGCAAGTTACCCACGAAAAGATACAAAAAAGTCCCAATGATCGGTATTGCTGGTCCCCGGAAGAGAACTCCCAACAATGCAACAATTGAAAAGAGACATGCAAAAACAAAAGTCAGAGTGATTGACGACAGGAAGAATTGACTATTCCATACTCCGACTTTTATTCCAAAAACAAACCATAGCGCACCGAGAAAATAAACAATGTTAAACAGCATCAGAACCACGGCGCCAAGATATTTTCCAAGGAGAAGTTCCCAGCGAGCAATTGGTTTCGAGAGATAAAGATCAACAGTTCCTTTCTCCAAAGCAGAAGGAATAATCCCGGCAGTGGCAATAACGCCAAAAAGGACAATTCCCCAGAAGAGTCCCTTGGTTAGTGTCGCCTGGATTCCATGAACAATTTCATGGAGGCTCTCATGGCTGACCGGAGAGCCCACCGATGAACCGAAGAACATCAAGTTTATCCCGTCCTCTACCTGTGATGAAGAAAGACTTAGGAAAATACCAAGAATGATTAGAGTAGAGATTCCAGCAAGAACGATCAGCGTTGCCTTTGCAGAAAGCTCGCGGAGAGTAATGGTAACTAGTCCCCAAATCTTCACGAAACGACTTCCTTTTTGAGGAGGTTTATGAAGGAATCTTCAAGGGTGCTTCGTTTCTTGACTATCGAGGTTATTTCAATCCCGTACTTTCTGAGCAGATCTATCAGTTTGTTCAATTCTTCCGTTGAGCTCAATTGCGCTGAAATGCTGTCCGAGGTGTAACTAAGTTTCAAGAGAAGTGCCGAGGCTTCATGCAGGAAACCTTCTGTCAGATCTGCGCCGATGCCTATGAGATACTCAGGGCCGACCGAGGTTAGCTCATCTACAGTTCCGATTTTAAGCAGTGTTCCTTTATCCAGAATCGCAACACGATCTGAGATGAGCTCGACTTCCGAGAGGAGGTGAGAATTTAGGAAGATTGTTTTTCCCTGGGCTTTGAGGTTTAGAAGGATATCGCGAATCTCTTTTCTCCCGACTGGGTCAACGCCGTCGGTTGGTTCATCAAGGAAGAGGAGCTCGGGGTCGTTGATGAGAGCTTGTGCGAGCCCGAGTCGTTGCATCATTCCCTTCGAGTATTTCCTGACTTTCATGGATCGCCATTGGGCGACACCAACAAGTTCCATCAAGGGATTGATGCGCGATCTCAAAGCGGATCGATGAATACCTCCAAGTTGCCCGAAGGATCTCAGAAGCTGTTCTCCAGTGAGATACCCAGGATAGCGATGGTTTTCGGGAAGGTAACCGATCCGTTCTCTCACCTTGACATCAGGTAGCTGTCTGCCTAGTATTGATGCACGCCCAGAAGTGGGATGAGTAAGGGAGAGCAGAATTTTGACAAACGTCGTCTTGCCTGCTCCGTTTGGGCCCAGTAAGCTGAAGATCTGGCCAGGGGCCACTTCGACCGAGAAGTTTGCAAGAGCGATAATCGGTTGTTTGCCTGTGATGCCACTCCGGTAAGTCTTAGAGAGCGATTCGGATAGGATTGCGTGCATGCGTTGAATTATCGCGGACTGATAAATTGAAGGCCATGATACCCAAAAGGGGTGTTCAATGCAATGCGTAGTTAAGATACAAGAGCAGCGGAATCGTCGTTTACTTAGATGTTTAAAGATCAAAGATCCTTTTGGAAGATTTCATAATGTGAGGTTGACTTTTCGCACGAAAATGGATATATTTTTGGCAAGCCCGTTGGGCGACCAATTGGCTGCAGGAACTGAAGAGCTTTTTTGGCTGTTTAGAGATGTGCATAAGAGAGCATTTTTTTTGGATTGAAATAGGACTAAAATAGTCGGAGATTAAGTGCTAAGGCTATCAAAAAAGGTTGAATATGGGCTAATTGCGCTGCGCCACATTGCCATCTGTACGAATGGGCATATCGTTACGGCAAAGGAGATCTCGGAGATTTACCATATTCCGTACGGTCTGTTAGCCAAGGTGCTTCAGAAGCTTGCCAAAGCCGGGCTGATTTTTTCTCATCAAGGAGTGCATGGTGGCTACAAGCTTGCAGGGAATCCCTCTCAAGTTGTCGTGTCGAGGATAATCAGTACAATCGAAGGAACAACACCTATGATTGCCCAGTGTATGGCGGATGGGCCGGAAAGCTGTGGTGTGTTTGACACTTGCACTATCAAATCTCCTCTTCAAAAGGTTCAGGCCAACATTGAGCAAGTCTTTGATACTATGACCCTCGCGGAGATTGTGTGATGACGATGAGGTTTCCAATCTATCTGGATAACCATTCGACAACGAGGGTGGATCCTCGAGTCGTTGATAGCATGTATCCGTACTTCAGCCAGCACTACGGCAATGCCGCCAGTAAGCACCACCAGTTTGGTTGGACAGCTGAGGGTGCAGTTGAAAACGCACGCAAACAGATCGCTCGATTGATTGGTGCCGATACAAAAGAGATTGTTTTTACTAGTGGCGCAACCGAATCGATTAACCTGGCTTTAAAGGGAGTAAGCCAAGGGTACGCATCACAAGGAAACCACATCATCACAGCCCAAACAGAACACAAAGCCGTGCTGGATACGTGCAGTCGACTAGAAGCTCAGGGCTTCCAAGTTACCTATCTGCCGGTCGATGAGTGCGGAATGGTCTCGCCGGACGATGTAAGAAGTGTAATAACAGACAAAACCATTCTCGTGACGATCATGCTGGCGAACAATGAGATCGGGACGATTGCACCCATTGCAGAGATCGCGGCGATGTGTCGCAGGCGCGAGATCGTATTCCACTCTGATGCAACACAAGCGGTTGGGAGGATCCCAGTAGATCTGTCTGCAATGAGTGTTGACCTGCTCTCGTTCAGTGCGCATAAGATGTATGGACCGAAAGGAGTTGGCGCATTGTACGTTCGCAAGGCGAAATCTCAGTTAAAAGTTGTGAGTCAGATTGACGGTGGCGGCCATGAGAAAGGGTTACGTTCTGGAACGTTGAACGTCCCGGCAATAGTGGGTTTTGGAAAAGCAGCGGAGATTGCAAATTCAGAGATGTCTGAGGAATCGAAGAGAGTATCGACGCTTCGTGACAAACTTGTAAGTGGAATTACATCGGGTCTCGATGAAACGCGGGTCAACGGGCATCCGACTCAGAGGCTGCTCAACAACGCGAACATTACGTTTGCACATATAAAGGCAGACAGATTGATAATGGACATGAAGGAGATTGCTGTTTCAACTGGCTCGGCCTGTACTTCAGCCTCACCTGAACCATCACATGTGTTAAGGGCAATTGGTCTTAGTGATGCGGATGTTCATTCATCGATTAGGTTCGGACTTGGCAGGTTTACGACAGAAGAGGAAATTGATTACACAATCAGAAGGGTAGTGGAGACAGCGAAGACGGTCCGGCAAAAGCGGCAGCATCATCAGTTTGCGTGACCGGTTTTGAAACCCAGAATCCAGCGATTTATGCAATAACGAATTCTCCGGAGATTATGAAACAACTTGACTTCATTCTGGACAACGAAACGGAAGTGCTGACGTTCTTGAAAGAAAGATACCCGCTCTATCACCTGTCGAACATCTTTTTCCGCGACATCCAGTATGGGATACGGATGATGTTGGAACGAAAGGAGATGAACGTTGGTTATTCTGACGCAGAGAGGATTGCTCGATCGTTCATAGCGCAATTGGAGAGGAAGAAGACACTGACTCCGATTGACAGGCAGAGTTGGGTGTTGCATTATGAAGAATTCAGGAAGCCGCCCTCAAAACCGGCAGCAGCTAGGAAACCGGCTGCAAAGCCGGCGCCTTCTGCTCCGGCGGCTCCGCGCCCAACTGAGGGTTTACCTCCGTTGAAGAGTTCGTCTGCAGCGACAGCCAAGCCAGCGGCAACGAGTTCAGCAGCACCACCGAAAAGCTCGACTCCGGCTAATGCAACATCAGGTTCGGGTTCCTCTTCGCTACCACTGCCTAAGAGTTCAGCCCCAGCGGGCAAGGACACACCCGGGGAAGGTGCTCCGAAACAACGTG
>JAPUKJ010000197.1 GCA_027295705.1 Ignavibacteria bacterium
GTCGTGTATTCTCGCTGATTTCAAGCCCGCCTTTTTGAGTGCATTCTTGAATTGATCTTTGATTGAAGTGTATCGGCCGCCATGGGATGCCTTTAGTACAAAATCGTTAGGTTCTCTTTTCCGGTCGACAAGATATTCCCAGAGTGTTCTGTTGAGTGGGATTTCACGGGACTGTCCGCTTTTTGTCTTGAATACTTGGATGTAACCATAGTTCAAGGTGTCCCCAACCATTCTGAGTGGGGGATCATGCAAAGTTATCTGGCTCCATTTCAGACTCAAATATTCTTCAAGTCGCATTCCAGTATTATAAGCCATCAGGAGCACCGGTTGAAGGGCAGTATATGCGGCCTCATAAAGTCTCTCGAACTCTTCGTCGGTGACATACCTTTCTTCCACTTTTAGCTCTTGCAGAAATTCGACATCATTGACCGGATTTCTTTTTGCATCTTTCCACTTTATTGCGAGGTTGAACATCCTTTTGAAACAGGCAACCTCTCTATTTACTGTGGCATTTGAAACAAACCGATCAAGTTTGGTACTGCGGATACGCACTTTCTCAGTTTTACGTTCAATTTTGTAGTTCTCGACATCCTCTGCTTCGATTATGCTCAAACGTCTCCCGGAGAACCATCTCATTAAATTTGCAACCAACTGCTCATCACGTTTGAAGCTTCTCTTATTGGCTCGTGACCACCTTAAGAATTTTTCTGCAAATTCTTCAAATCTGGGATCCTTTGGTTTCACGAAGGGATTAAGTTCACCGCGAGAGTACTTCGAACGAATCTCGGCCAAAACAGTCAGGGCTTCGCGTTTTTGCACAAATCGTGAGCTTTACCGCCACGGACACAGCTTTAAACGTGAATCAAAATGGTTCTACCCTCGTATTAATACCATTATCCCTCAAGAAGACCCATAACCAAGGGCAGAAACGATGTTCAAGAATTATCTGAAAGTTGCCGTCCGTAGCCTCATCAGACACAAGTTCTATTCGATTATTAACATATCTGGCCTGGCCATTGGGATTATGGCGTGCCTCCTGATTTTGTTGTTCGTCCAGGACGAGTTGAGCTATGACAAGTTTTACGATCAGTCTGACCAGATCTACCGAGTTACTCAAGTTCTGCCTATGGGAGCCAAAGTATCCCACACAGCCACCGCCCCTTGGCCTCTGACCCAAACGCTCCTGACAGATTTCCCGGAGATCCTGGCCGGCGCCAAAGTTCATCGGCCGAGCAGCTGGGGCAACGTGCCCGTCATCAAGTATGAGGACCAAAGCTATCTTGAAAAGGACTGGATATTCGCCGATGCGTCGATTTTGGATATCTTCAACTTCAACTTCATTAAAGGGGCTCCCGAGAGGGCGCTGCAGTCGCCGTTGCACGTAGTGATCACTGAAAGCACGGCACGCAAGTATTTTGGCAACGACGACCCGATTGGCAAAACGCTCAATTACAACAACAACCGGGATTGGGAGGTGGCAGCGGTTATTGAGGATGTTCCCCAGAATTCACATTTGAAGTTCGACTTCATAGCCTCCTTCGAAGGGATGCGTCAGATGTGGAACAACTGGCCCGGATTCGACAATAACTGGCGCTGGGTGGCGGCGTGGTCCTATCTTCTCTTACCCGATGATGCGACCGCGGAACGGATGCAGGAACAGCTGCCTGCTTTCGTCGAGCGCCATTACGCCGAACGGAACCAGCAGGCAGGGCTTAAGCTGGCGATGCAGAGAATTCTGGACGTGCATCTTCACTCCGAGCTTGAAGCGGAGTTTAAGCCCAACAGCGATATCACCTACGTTTATCTGTTTACAAGCATCGCAGTGCTGATCCTCTTGATCGCCTGCATTAATTTCATGAATCTCGCAACCTCGCGAGCCGCAGGACGCGCCAAGGAGGTTGGGTTGCGCAAAGTAGTTGGCGCTGACAGGTTTACTTTGATCATTCAGTTTCTGAGCGAGGCCATCTGGCTCAGCTTTGTTTCGTTGATGCTGGCTCTGATACTGATACACCTTGTGTTGCCGTGGTTCAACGATCTTACCGGCAAATCTCTGGGAATTAGCTATTTCGATAATTGGGTGCTGGTTGTTGGGCTGGTTATGATCGGGTTGGCGGTCGGTGTACTTGCAGGCAGCTATCCAGCCTTTTTTCTGTCCGCCTTTTCCCCGACTGAGGTGTTGCAGGGAACGGTCAGCGGGGGATTGGGAAGCAGCATTCTCAGGAGGGTACTGGTCATCGGTCAGTTTGTTGTTTCAATCGTCTTGCTGATCTGTATCGGCATCGTCTACAATCAACTGCATTACATGCGCAACAAAGACCTGGGTTTCGACAAAGAGCAAATGGTTCTCGTCAACATGTACGGCAACATATTTAATCAATATGGAGCCTTCAAGTCTGAGCTGCTAAAGGACTCCCGCATTCGAGGCGTCACGCGTATCGGAGGCAGTATCCCGGGCTACGATACAGAGTTTGAACACGCATTCGTGCCGGAAGGGTTTCCCCCCGACGAACATCAGTGGTTGGGTGTCATGTGGGTAAGCCACGACATGGAAGAAGTGCTGGGAGTTGAGTTGGCCACTGGACGCTCATTGCAGGTTGGCTCTTCATCCGACTCGACCTTTGGTTTTATTCTGAATGAAACCGCCGCCAGATTCCTGGGCTGGCAGGACAATGCCGTGGGCAAGCGCATCGACCATATCGGAGGCCAAGGCAATGTAACACGGGGGGAGGTGATTGGGGTCGTCAAGGATTTCCATTTTCGGCCATTGCACGAACCCCTGAAACCACTCGTCCTGCGAGAGGGTGGCAACCGTTTGGCTATCAAGGTCGCCTCGATGGACATTCCAGGGACATTGGCTTTGATCGAGCGCACATGGAGACAATTTGAACCGGACTGGCCATTCAGTCACCAATTCATGGATGAGAATATCGACCAGCTCTATCTCAAGGAGCAAAAGTTCAGTCAGATCATTCAATACTTTGCGTTGCTGGCGGTCTTTATTGCCTGTCTGGGCCTTCTGGGATTGGCCTCCTTTACAACCGAGCGCCGTCGAAAAGAGATCAGTGTCCGCAAGGTCATGGGCGCTACGACCACGGGACTCTTACTGCTGCTGTCTAAAGAGTTTAGCAAGCTCGTGCTAATTGCCTTCGCGATTGCGGTACCGATCGGTTACTTCGCCGGAGAACGCTGGTTGCAGGATTTTGCGTTCCGAGTTGATATCAGTATGACCGTTTTTGTTCTGGCGGGCATCATCGCACTTGCTATCGCCTTGGCGAGTGTAAGCTATCATACCGTTAAGGCGGCCATGGTCAATCCAGCTGAGAATTTGAAGTATGAATAAGCTGTTCGAAAAACTCTTTTGAGGAAGGCTGTTGTAAGATTGCCCTTCATCGGCGAAGTACAGTTTGTGTGCGATCTTTGGCCAGATGTTGATGTGCAATATAGAGTGACGAAAACTGGATCAGGAAAACGAATAATCAGATAAAATCCGTAACCATAGCAAGTGAGATCGTCAAGATTGATACTGTGGTTAGTGAGCTCGTTGATTTTGTGGTCAAACACTCCCAAGTTGAGAGGGAAGACATAGCATTTGTGCTGAGCGAGGCTCTGACAAATGCGGTTATCCACGGCAACAGACAGAGTGACGACAAAAGAGTGCACGCACAAGTCCATCTTGGAGGGGGACGAGTAGTTCTCAAAGTGGCCGATGAAGGTGAAGGCTTCGACTACGAAACTGTTCCTAACCCAACACGTAAAGAGAATCTGTTTCGTACGAGTGGGCGTGGCATCTTCTTTATCCGGCATTTCATGGACGAGGTAATATTCAACGACTCCGGCAATGAAATCACGATGATAAAGCACCTTTCTTAGCATGATATCGTTAGGATGCATGGTATCAATAATGGAGACCTGACAATGGAAGTAGAATTCGTGGAAAAGTATGTTGCGGAAGTGCCTGTTTTCGAACTGAAAGGCATGGTCATGGGCGGTATGCACTCACTGGCGTTTAGTGAGAGACTAAATAGCATTATCGAGGCTGGCGAGAAGCACATCATTGTAGACTTGGGTGGAGTACACTGGATGAACAGCGCAGGAATAGGAGTATTGATTTCTGGTGTCAGGCGCCTGCGCGAACGGGGTGGTGATTTACATTTTGCGGGCTTGTCCAAGAAGGTTGCTCACTATTTCAAGGTGACGAAACTGGACTCTGTTCTGAGTATATATGTAAGCGTCGATAGGGCCGTTGAGTGTGTAAGACAAACAAACATGGCTGCATGAAAATCCACGCAACTCACTCACTCGTAAGCATTTGAGCTAAAGTGAACGAGGAG
>JAPUKJ010000198.1 GCA_027295705.1 Ignavibacteria bacterium
ATTGATGATATGGACTGTTCTTTCTCTGGTAAGCTATTTCAGGGGATCCTCCATACTTCTGGCTGTAAGCAAGGCCCAGGAGGTTACGCACGATGTACATCCGAGGTTGTTCAATATTGTGGAGGAGATGAAGATCGCGGCAAACCTCCCTGCCATGCCGAAGGTCTACATCATCCCTGACCCTGCACCAAACGCATTTGCGACAGGCATGAAACCGGAAAAGAGCGCTGTTGCAGTTACCGCAGGACTGCTTTCCAAGTTGAACAGAGACGAGCTTCAGGGAGTTGTTGCGCATGAGATGGCACATATCTTGAACCGAGACGTGCTCTTTGTGACCTTCGCCGGAATATTGCTCGGGAGCATCGTGCTCATTTCGCACGTGTTTTTGAGAGGTATGTTTTATTCGTCTCTGTCGGGGCGAAGATATAGCGGTTCCTCAAGAGGTGGAGGGGGACAAGCCCAATTGGTCATGATGGTTGTGGCAATCGTCCTTGCAATACTAGTTCCTATCATGGCCCGACTCCTCTATTTTGCCATATCGAGAAAGAGAGAATATCTTGCAGATGCATCCGCGGCACGGTTGACAAGGTATCCCGAAGGACTGGCTTCAGCCCTGGAGAAGATTGCCTCATCAAACCTTGACCTTGCCTCCGCAAACAAGGTAACGGCTCCAATGTACATAGCAAATCCTCTGAAGAAGAAGGGTCGTAAGCTTTCAAATCTCACAAGCACCCATCCACCCATCACTGAGAGGATCCAGATCCTACGAAGCATGTCGCACGGCGTGAATTTCTTAGATTACCAGAAGGCCTATTCAGTTGCAAAAGGGAAATCCTCTCCGATAATTCCGACAACAGAACTTGCGAAGACAGCGGACATCCCGATTCGGAAGGCTTCCTCAGAAAAGGAGGAGAAACGAGGGAAAAAGAAAGAAATGAGAGACCTCGGAGATTTGATGAGGAAGGTCAACAAGTATGCGTTCTTAGTATGTACTTGCGGCCTCAAGCTTAAGTTGCCTCCCGATCTCAAGAAGAATCAAATCGCTTGTCCCCGCTGCAGTCGTGAGATTGAAGTACCACTTGCTGAGTTGGCAGCAGTTACTGCAGCGGCGGGTGCACAAGAACGGAGGTAGTCAGGAGAAGAAATGATTGCCCGCAAAAATCATCCATTAGATGGCTGATAATCATCCGCGCAATGGTTGATTATCATCCACTGAACCAGTGCCTGAAGTGATCCATTAGCTATTCCCGCCTAGTTACATTTCTCGTTTGACTTTCAAGGTTGGTCTCCCTAAGTTTGCCCGTGTTATGAGTCCGCAGCGCCTATATAGATTCGTGAAATTACGTCGCGCTAGCGCCCTGATTGAACATCTTCCAGACTCACCTGGCGTGTATCTCTTCTACGGCGCTGCTGGCGAGCTCCTCTACGTTGGTAAGAGCAAGGTGATACGCACGCGGGTGCGCTCGCATTTCTCATCGCCGGACGAAGCGGGGCTGTGTAGACAGGTGTATTGCATTGAACCCCGCCAGACCGCAGGAGAGCTTGGCGCGTTACTGCTCGAATCGCAGCTCATCAAAGAATTGCAGCCACTCTACAACGTACGCTCACGATACGAAAGGAGAATTGTAGTTGGACGGCGCGTAACAACCAAGCATGGATACTTCAGTGTTGCGCTCGAGGCCATAAGCTCCATCGACCCGGCACATATCTCTCCGATCATGGCACTCTTCAAGACCCGAACGCAGGCAAAGATGTACCTGGCTGAGATCGTAAAGACTCACCGGCTCTGTCCCAAGCTACTCGGTCTGGAGAAAACAACGCGGTTGTGCTTCTCGTACCACCTGCATCAGTGCAACGGTGCGTGCATGGGATTCGAACACCCACTCCTATACAATGCCCGATTTGAGGAGGCCTTCGCAGAACGGAGGATCAAAGCATGGCCGTTTGAAGGTGGTGTTGTTATCGAAGAAAGAGGACAGGACGGCAATGAAGGTGAAGTGTTTATGGTTGACAACTGGTGTCTACTTTACAGTTTCACATACTCCCAAGAGAAGTACAAGTTGAGGGTGAGGGGGCTACATCGGTTTGATTATGACAGCTATAAGATCCTCGCAGGGTACGTCTTCGACGAAGCCAACCAACACACTATCAGGCAAGTGAGTAGGCAGGAGTTTGAAACGCTCATCCGAAAGCTCAAGGCTGCGTAGTGGAGTGGGGTGTTAACATGTTTCGCAGCCTAGAAAATCGGCTAGGGGGATAACTACCACCACATGTGTACATCATCGAGTCTGCCCTAGATGGGTTGGGGTTTGATCTTTGAAACCCCGACCATGTCAATACGCCTTTAGATTCAAATTCTACCGCAGTATTTTACCGAAGCAGTGAACTACCAGCAGAACTATGTGCAAGAATTCAAAGGCACAGGATTGTGTATCATGGTCAAACCAGAACTTGCGAAGCTTGACCAAAATAATTTCTTGCTCGAAGTCTTGACTCTGAAAGAAACAGGAACTATCTTTGCCCGGAATAGTTCTTCTACGGAAACCTCTTTTGCTCAATTCTCTAAATGGTTGAAGAGGTTTCAGACTTCTGCGCAGACAGCTTTCGTACATTCATGGGGGTACGCCGAGGGTATCCTCGTAACCTTCAGAATTATAAGAACTTAGGAGGTTAGTCATGCCTACTTACGAATATCATTGCGACGATTGCACCAAAACTTTCATCGTGCATCTTACGATCGTCGAGCACGAAAAAACCCCTGCTCCCGCATGTCAATACTGCGGTAGCAAGAACGTCACCCAGCAGATATCTGGCTCAACTGTCATAACGTCCAAGAAAAGTTAATCGATCCGTCAGCCGCGTGATTTGTCGAAGCTCTGCTCTCTTTCTGGGCTGAACAAAAACTGGTGTAGGAGAAGTCACGGGAGTGGTTCCATTACTGATTCAGCAAAAGAGCAGATCAGATGTGCGTCAAGTGAATCCCTGCGTTGATCGACGAAACCCTTCAGATCAACGTCTCAATAGTTTTTGGCTACCATCAACTGAACTTGGGTTGAGGGTGCCCAGTCCTTAAGCTCCTGTACACTGATGAATCCCACTGACTTGGTGTGACGGCATGCCTGCGAAATTGTACATAGGATGCTGCGGATGGAGTTACTTTCGCCCGAAACAGCTTGACCGGGCTTTGACATCGCCCTATGGCTCGACCCTTCAATCTTATGCCCAGCTCTTCAATTCCGTCGAGATAAACTCGACCTTTTACGATATCCCGAGACCTACCACAGCTCAAAAGTGGCTGCAAGAATCATCAGCGATGAGGTCCCCTTTTGAGTTTACTGTTAAGGCTTACCAGGGGATCACACACACTGCCCGCTTCGGACATCAGTCTCGGGCATACTTTGAGTCAGTGGTGCTGATCGCTGAAGCTCTGAAGGCCTCTGTTATCCTCTTTCAGAGTCCTCCTAGTTTTCATCCAACGCCATCCAATATCAGGAAACTAAGTTCATTCTTTTCAACGGTGGATCGACGGAGCTTCAAGCTATCTTGGGAGCCAAGAGGCAAGGGGTATGATAGGCCCCAGGTGGTTCTGTGGTTTACGAACCTTGTAATCTCATCCACTGTGTCGATCCCTTCCGGAACCAGCCACTTCTCTTCGGCAGAGAGAAGGTAGCCTACTTCCGACTGCACGGATTTGGGAAGCCGAACATGTACCAGTACAATTTTTCAGCGAAAGAGCTCGAAGAGCTGTGCTCGATTGTTCAGTTGTTATCCGAATCAGCTCGCGTGATTTATGTGTTTTTCAACAATTCGAATTGTTATCAAAATGCGATTTCGTTCTCGAAACTGGTGCAGTAGCAGCAGTGAAGTTCAGACTGTTCGCTTCGAAGAAGTCGATTGCAGTCGGAGAACCGTATGGGGCTGAGAAACGGGAGAATTGAACAGAGAAGATTTGAAGGTGCTTTCATGAGTTCCGACTTGGGCATGTAATCATGCTCATTGCTGCATGTGCGAGGGACGATTTCTACTCCTATTGATATCTGTTGGAAACCTCTCGCCGGAGATTCGGAAAGGTCGTATCCAAGGACCTCCGCCACAATGCGACGTCCTGATGTTAAATCGTGGATTATTAATTGTTAGGAGGGTAATAACCATCCACAGGGAATTCAAGCCGTTGATGAAAATCGCAAATTGACCTTGTGCCGTAATGACAGGGAGGGAACTATCGCTCACTCAAACGAGGGCTGGACGAGTTCAGGTCCGGGAAACGCCATTCCGTGCAAAGCGAGGAATCTGATTCACGATTATTCGGATTCCTCTCACGACGGGAGCACAGCGGAATCAGAGTGACAAGTCCATTGAAGGCGTAACAGGGATTTCTGAAGGACTGTAGACGATTGCGAGATACACCTCAAAATCTGCTTTCACGTTAAACTGTCTCGGGGGTTCATCCAGCTAGCGAACAAGTGCGAAGTATCTCATTCTCCGGTTGGAGAGACCTTTTCTGTTTTCTGGACTGATCGAGATAAGGGCCGGAACTGGCATGGAGCGGTTTGCAACTGCAATTCCATTTGTCACCGAATCAATAGCAAAAATGCCTTCCCCGAACGTCAAGGAAGGCATTCTACATGATGCAGAGGCCACAAAGAATGGGCCTAGTTCTCCGTTTTCAAGTAAAACGGAAGACGGCGCCGCATCTTCTCGCGCTGTTCCTTGTACCTTGCCTCCTTCTTCTTGCAGTTGGGGCAGCGGTACGAGCCAGTCTGACCACGAAACGCACGGCCGCAGTCCCTGCATAGATTGGATGCATGCTTCTTCAATCTGTCACGTCCTTTCAAGTGCTTTGCTGATATTCTAGGGATTCGCATAATAGTGTCCACTTTAGATAACGATTTTTTGGGTGATTTGGTTTCACCTGGATGTGCAATTTTTGGGCGGGCGATCCTTCCAGCAAGGAGGTGATCGTTCTAATTTGTTACCTTTAAACAAGATAAGGAAAAATTTTGAAAAAGTCCATAAGGTCAGTTCAACCAGACCAAAGAATCATGAAGAATCATAGGGAGAAACCCATGAAAATTCTGCTGACCCCGATTCTGACAGTTTGTCTGCTCTCCTGCTCGGAGGCGCAGCACTTTCCCTCCGGCAGAATTATTGATCTTTCGCACAGCTTTGATGACAAGACAATATACTGGCCCACTGAAAAAGGGTTCATTTTTGAGAAGGGTTTTGAGGGTGTTACACCGGGCGGCTATTTCTACACAGCCAACAGGTTCTGGACACCCGAGCACGGGGGCACGCACATTGACGCCCCGATTCACTTCTACAATAATGGAAACAAGCTTGATGAAATTCCAATAGATCAGCTTGTTGGTGATGGAGTTGTCATTGATGTCTCGGCCAAGTGCAACGCCGATCGTGACTATCAGATCCAGGTCGAGGATTTCCTTGCATGGGAGACCAAGCACGGCGAACTCCCTAAGGCTGTAATAGTTTTGCTTCGAACTGGATTTGGTAAATACTGGCCGGATCGAATAAAGTACATGGGGACGGACGAGAGGGGGGATTCAGCCGTAGCGAATTTGCATTTTCCGGGTCTGCATCCTGAAACCGCAAATTGGCTCGTGAACAATCGTTCGATCAAAGCCATCGGACTTGATACGCCGAGCATCGATTACGGACAGTCAAAACTGTTCGGAAGTCACGTCACGTTGTTTGAGAAGAACATCCCTGCCTTTGAAAACGTTGCTAATCTCGATCAACTTCCTGACAAGGACTTCACCGTCATCGCACTTCCAATGAAGATCAAAGGTGGAAGCGGTGGCCCGTTGAGGATCATTGCAGTGATCTGAATCTCCCAAGCGTCGTTTTGAAATTTGAGGGATTCATTCGAAGGGTTGGCCATTCTCGTAAATCCAGCTTCTTGCCATATTTGGAATGATGCGAAGAGTGAGATCTGTTTCTAAAGTAGGTGAGGCCGAGATTGTCCCCCTTTTTGCTTCTTCCGCATTCATTTGATATATTTCTTGAAAATCATGCCGCTCTCCGTCAGAATCACTTCGACTCATCTGAAGACAAATCGCAGAAACAGTTTCAGTTCAGCAGCTGTGAGAAAAACTTTACGCGGAAAGATAATGCGCGTTGCACACAAGCTTGAGCAAACACTGGGAACCCCCCGCCAAGCGTCAGAGCTTCCAAATCCACTTGAGATGCTCATCGCAACCGTCCTGTCGCAAAATACAAACGACAAAAACAGCCACCGAGCGTACAGCCAAATGCGCCAAAGATTCTCATCATGGGATAGAGTTGCTCACGCCCCGTTGCGAAGTCTGAAATCCACAATAAGAGTTGGCGGCATGGCAAACCAAAAGGCCTCACGCATCAAGGAGATTCTGGCGGCGGTGAAGTCCCGCTACGGCAAGTACGACATATCAACATTGATGACGAAGTCCGATGCGGACGTAATTGAAGCGCTTACGGAATTAAACGGTGTAGGGGTCAAGACAGCATCGTGCGTTCTGCTGTTTTCGTTGGGCAGGGATGTTTTCCCCGTCGATACACATATACACCGGATCTGTTCGAGACTTGGTCTCGTGAATGGGAAAACACCTGAGAGAACATTTGAGTTGATGAGGCCCCTCATACCAAAAGGGAAAGCTTATTCTTTCCATACCAATCTGATTCGCTTTGGAAGGAAAATCTGCCGATCGAACAAGCCCGCCTGTGAGGTCTGCCCGATTTATGACGACTGCGTCTATGATGGAAAGAAAAGGAAATCGACTACTCGCCGAAGTGTATCGACGGCAGACCATGATTTCATGCTCCTTGACAATGTTCAGAGCCAGTCGTGACTGTCGACCCACATTCCATTCGAAAGCTCCTGGTTATCAAGCTGCGTGCTATGGGCGACGTTCTTCTTTCAACCATTGTTACAAAGAATCTCCGGCTCGCATTTCCGGATGCCCGAATAGATTACCTCACCGAGCCTCCCAGCCTTGACATCCTGAGAAGAAACCCGTTCGTCAATAATACTCATTTGTATGATCGCGCTACCATGAGTGGCATGGGATTGATCCGGATGGTGCGCAGGGAGTCATATGATCTCGTCATCGATCTTTTTGGGAATCCTCGCACTGGATTGCTTACGCGACTCAGTGGTGCGAAATATCGAGTTGGCTACAGGTTTCGATGGAGAACGTATGCCTACAATATCATCGCGGAACCGCGGGGCGCACTGGTTCACAACACTCAGTTCAATCTTGATGCGATCGAATCGATTGGTGTTGCTATTCAGGATCGCAATATTTACTTTCGATTTTTGGCTGATGATGAAGTC
>JAPUKJ010000199.1 GCA_027295705.1 Ignavibacteria bacterium
TCAAATTAGTCAACAAATACAACAAAAACAATAATCCGATCCGAAGCCAATCCGCATCTCCATTCCAATTTTCGGGAACACGTCGGTCGAAATTCTCAATTATGCGAATGAAGAAAGTGCTGCGAGAAAAGCTCAAGGAGGGGGCGGAGTGCTCTGTGTGAGTGCCTAGATTCACAAGGCCTACAGACAATCAAGGGAGAGCTTAGGAACTCCTCAGCACCCGTCCGGGGAGCGCATCCGTTTGCAAGCAACTATCCACAACCAGCACACCGTTGACCATGACGTAAGGAATACCAACAGGAAATTGATTGGGTTCCAGAAACGTTGCGCGATCTTGAATGGTTTCATAATCGAAGATCACGATGTCCGCTGCTTTCCCTTCAGCAATAACACCACGGTCGGTGAGGCCGATCTTCTGCGCCGGGAGCAACGTCATTTTCCGGATCATGTCGGGAAGCGTGGTGATACGTCGATCACGCTGGTAGAAGGCAATTGCGCGAGGGAACGTTCCATACGCGCGCGGATGAGGCCGAGATTTCGAGCGCGGGCCGGACCGCGCATACGATGACGCGTCTGAGCAAACCATTGTGTTTTTCCATGCGAGCACCATCTCAGTTCCCGCTTCATCCATACCAAAGCCGACCATGCCGACCCGGGTTTCCTCCTCTAACATTAAGTCAACAACGAATTCAAAAGGATCGACGTTCAGCTCTTGCGAAATTTGCTGAACCGTCTTCCCTTGATATATTTTGTTCGGGTCGCTCTCAACCCAAGATATTAGGACAAATTTCCATGAACCAAGACCGTCCACCTTGTTTTGAACATCAGGTTTGATCGTTTCACGCTGATTCGAGTCTTTCAGTCTATCCAGAAACTTTTCCGTTCCTCCCTCACGTGCCCACAAAGGAAAAAGCGCCGAAAGATTGGTACTATACGCTATGTAAGGATAGCGGTCAGCATGGACATTTAATCCGGAGGCAATTGCCTCCTCAAGCATCTCAATTGCTTTCGCCTGTTTGCTCCAATTCACTTTGTAGGAAGCTTTCAGATGCGAAACCTGTAAACTGGATTCGGAGTTACGCGCAATGGTAATTGCTTCATCAATGGCTTCAAGCAACATGTTATCCTCATTTCGCATGTGCGTTGCGTAGAGCCGATATTTCGTTGGCACAACTTTCATGATCTCCCACAGCTCCTGCGCCGACGCGAAACTCCCGGGTGTGTATTCAAGCCCGGTCGATGCTCCCCAGCATCCTTGTTCAATAGCACGCAGCACCTCGTGCTTCATCTGTTCCATCTCGTCTCCAGTTGCGGGACGATTGTCCATTCCGACAACCTTCTCTCGCACAGTTCCGATTCCGATAAGCGAGACCAGGTTCTGCGCGCACCCTTTCTGTTCGAGGAGTGTAAAGAAGCCTTCCATGTCCCGATAAGGGCAGTCGAAACCGTATTCTTCTCTGAAATTGTTGAGAGTCCGTTCCAACTCAGGACCGCCCAGAGGTGCAACAGACGAGCCGTCAGCGCCCGTAACTTCCGTTGTCACGCCCTGTCTCACTTTACTTTCAGCACGCGGTGCAATAAACAATTCTGTATCGACGTGGGAGTGAATATCGATGAATCCCGGCGTTACTATTAGTCCGCTCGCATCGATGACACGTTCAGCATCCTTGGCGTCGAGCGGGCCGATTGCGATGATCCTTCCATCGCGAATGCCGATATCCGTGAGCACTTCATCAGCACCTGTGCCGTCAATGATGTTTCCGTTCTTGATGATGGTATCAAAAGGTGCGCGGACGCAGGAAATGTTAATGAGTGTCGAGCCGCCAAAAATCGTTGTAGAAATACCGGCTACAGTGACGGTTTTTATAAAGTCACGCCGTGAGAGTTTGTCATCCATTGTCAAAGTCGAACATGCCATCGAGAGGTTATAGGAACCGCTACCGCCTTTACAACAAATGGTGTCTCAATACTTGCAGTTAAAGATAACGAAATGTTTGAGCTAATCGCAGACTCAATGCCGAAACCTATCGACACGAATCCTATTAGTGATGTTTCACCTGAACGTAATACGTACGGTTTTTCGTAGGCAACTAGTCCTGAATTCAGCATGAATGCTCCACCTCTTACGGATAGAAATGGTCGAACTGAGCCTCGGACAAAAGCAAACCTCGCGCCAACAGAAGCCTGGTACATATTTGAATTCTCACCAATTACAGTCCGTCCCAGACTAGGCATGGATGACTCAAGAGACTCCCTATCAAATGGGAATCTGTGAAAAGACACCTCACCTGAGAGCTGCACAAAAACATTAATGTCCCTCGCTATTCCGATACCCACGCCCCATCCGGTACGAGAATACCTATGAATTCCTTTCACATTGTCGACTATTGTCAAGCCACCACTCACAGTTAAATGGGTCCTGCTTTCCTGAGCTAGGATTTGTCCCCCAAGGATGGTTAGAAATAGGTTAATCAAGCCCATTCCGAATATCCTCGCTGCTAACATGTCGATTCATCTCCTATGGTTATTATGTAAGGAAGGGATTTCGACTCTCTCATGGAGTCCAGGTCTTGCTCGAATGGAACTTACGTTGACATCAACCACACCGCAAACGGGGACACCATTGATGCGCACTACTTAAGCATCAACATCTTCTTGAAACTCAGGAAAACATCGCCACCATCAACTGGCTTTGCTTCAATCCGGTAAAAGTAGACGCCGCTGGCAACCTGAGAGCCAAACTGGTTTCTGCCATTCCAGGCAACATTATGGTTCCCTGCACTCTGCAATTCATCACGTAATTGCACAATCTCCTGCCCCAGAATGTTGTAGATCTTCAGCTTTACACGTGCCTGCGTGGGCAAGGCGTACCTAATCGTGGTTGCCGGGTTGAATGGATTTGGATAGTTCTGATGCAAAACAAATGTCTTGTGTCCATCGTCCACACCTGGCTGAACACTTGTGGGCGTTTCTGTTTGAAGATCGTCGAAATACAAGACCGCGCTAAGATCAGCGCCGGAGATCTGACGCACAACCACGCTGTTAAATGTTGTAACTGCACCTGCAATCGGAACAAAGAGAAACCGCCAGCCATACCAATCGATCGGTCCGACCACACTGATCTCATTATCGCCAGAATTTGTTGTAAACCAGTATTCCAGTTGGTTGCTGCTATTATCACCGAACACCCAACAGCCGAGCCATCCGTTGGATGGTTGGACGGATGGAGCCGATCCATTCAGCAACCTGCACACGCCCCCCGTCGAATCTGTGTAAGTGTACCTTAACTCGCCCGAGTAGCTTCCACTCTTTTTTTGTGTCGAGGAAATGTTGAACACTGTCACCGTCGTATCAACTCCCACAGTTCCTGGACTTGACACGGGTTGTTGCCACTGAGCACTGTTGTTCTCAAAGGGATCAAGTACCGGCCCCTGCACAAACGGAGTAGCTTGCACAATGAATTCGATACGAGTTTCATCTGTCGAGAGGTTACCGAGAGGATCACTCAATCCCGGAAGGAAGGATAGTCTATAACTGTGGCCGTATTCCAAGGTATCCCAAGGCTCGAACGTGAGCAATCCTCCTTCGCCAACATCAACATAATTAACTCCGCCTAAAGGAAGTGTGGTATTCGTATCCGCAAGATCATAGAACCAGACACGAGTGGCGAAGCTCGAGAATATTACTGGCTCGTCAAACCAGATCTGGAAACTCATGAATGAACTCACATCGTTGATTCCATGACGCGGATATGAGCGGACAACGCGAGGACCTGCTGTGTCGAGAGCCGAGGTAGTAAACGCAAATTGCAGTTCTTGACCTAGTGGCCATCCTTGGCCGCTTGTCGCTGTTCTTGCGAGGGTGACACTATAACTTTCAGAATTGGCAAGATTAATCGCAGGATCAAAAGTCATGGTTTGGTCATCTGAAGACCAATTGAACGAGCCCGCGACAGGTGGGCTCATCGAGAAAGCGCTTTGTGTTGAAACACGATCCATCGGTCGATCAAAGTCGATGTTTATGGATCTGTATACTGCTACGTTCTGTTGATTCGGTGCGGGATACGTGCCCGTTATAGAGGGAATGACATCGACAAACCTAGTTCTAAACGGAAGAATAAAAGGATCGCCTGGAAATCCATCGCCGTTTCCGTCGAGTGGTTCCCCACTTGCGGACTGTGCAGTTGGTTCTATGCGGACAACAAAGTCAATGTTAAACGGGAGAAGTGAGTCTGGATCAAAGACAAGCAAGGTGCTACTATTGTACCACCTTAGACTGCCCTGCACGTATGGTGCAATTGAAAAAGCGAACAGGACGGACATTGTGTCCATCGCTTTCGAGAAATTGATACTGATTGGGTCCGACGCAGCAAATAGCGTGTCTCCAATGGAGGGGATGGAACTAGTTATTGTAGGATTGGCGAGCGCTTGGAGGGGTCTATCGATGAACTGTGTCGCTCCGACAGTAATATTTGTCACGGCAGAATCAAGAATAAATCCTGGAGTTTCAAATCGAACCGTATGAGATCCCGCAGCCACATCGTCGAACATGTAGAACCCGTTGTTGAAGTAATCACCTGAATAGACGGTGTTCTCTGGCAGAAGCCGAACAAGTGTTCCGTTAAGAATTCTTCCGGTACCTTGCTCACTCTGAATGCCGGCTGCGATACCAAGCGTGTCAGCAGGCACAAGATAGTATTGCATTATTGCATTCCGTATTGCATACGCCTCCATCTTGCGATAGTCGTTGTTCATCAACCGTCGCGTCTCAGGCAAGAAATCGTGAAAAGATCCTTCTGAAAGCTGGCCCGGCATTAGCAATCCGTTCAACACACCTAGACGGAATCCCAGAAAGGTAAAATCCAGCCTGGTGAAGGAGGTTGTTGTCCTGAGTTTGGAGTGAATTTCAGGAGAAATCAATTGGGACATCGCGTAGGCTTCTGGAGATTCAGGCTGCCCGGGAGACGATGTACTTTCTCTTACCAGAAGCAGAGTGTAGTTCGCCGACCCATTGAACGCATTGCTGTGAATCGAATGGAACCAATCAACATTGTTCGCATTCGCAATCTGCACGCGGGCTGAGAGGCTTGGTTCATCATCATTTGGGTAGTCATTCGTGTAGCGCGTGAGAATAACTGTCGCCCCTTGAGCTGTTAGCAAGGTATCCAGCAGGAGGGCCTTTTGAAAGTTGCTCTCTGATTCCCAAAACTCTATGCCGGGATCAGGAATAACAAGCCTGTCATTTGCGGGATTATGTCCGCCATGACCGGGATCGATACAAAACGTGAGTCCGGAGAGGTTTGGAGGCTGGGCGAATTGCGAAGGTGCTAGAAGCAACACAAAGAACACAAGTCCGAAGAGCCGCTTCATTCTTCCCCATAGTTTATCAGATAAATTTCACCGTTCAACGAACTGCATACAATCTTGTTTTCAGTTGGTGAGCAGTGCGGGTACAGCTCAATAACATCTGAAGTGTTTGTCAAGTTTGCCATCCGTATACCGTCCGGCGAGATGCAGTAGATATCCGACGAGAGGATCTGATGCCCGTCGTCCTTATCTTCCATGAAAATGATCCATTTGCCGTCATGTGTCCAGGAGGGTGCATTTCTCCTGCCGAGGCTCGCAATCACGTTTCCCTGGAGGTCGCTGACAAATGTTCCCCTCCCCATCTCATAAGCTACTAACTGCTTTTTATC
>JAPUKJ010000002.1 GCA_027295705.1 Ignavibacteria bacterium
GAATCCAGGCCAAAGGCGCACGCATGCCGTACAAAAAAGAGTCCCTTACTAAGCAAGAAATTGCATTAATACAAAAGTGGATTAAACAAGGGGCTTTAAGAAATTAATATGTGATACCGGACCGAGTTGCTTCAGTAAAGCTATCACCTGTGTCGTTTTACATTTCCTTTTTTTTAACATTTTAGAATGTAACAAGGCTGACGCCATCACCTACCGCGTAACTGCGGCCCCAAATGAAGGACTTATTGTAATTTTTAGGAAATGAAATTTTAAAAGTGGACGATTGCACTAACCGTAATGGAAAGGAGTGCACATGCGCATTGACACTACGAATGCGAAACAATACCTTGCAGGAACACTCTTAGCTATTTTGGCTGGAACTTTCTTAATTATTTTGGCAAGTATAATTATCTTTTCCGATTTAAAGAATGCATACAGCGTACCGTATTTCGCACGTAAATATAACGTTACGTGCAATACCTGCCATGTCATGCCTCCCGTACTCAACCAATTTGGTGAAAACTTCCTGGTAAAGGGCTACAAATTTCCAGATACTGAAAATTCAAAAAAAACCTGGCCTTTTGCACTGTGGTTGACTCAGCGGGGCGAGGCGCAACATTCTAATGATATTGATAAGAGTTTTCCCAATAAAGTGGAATTAATATCCGGGGGGCCGATTGGCAATTCACCGGTTAGCTATTTTCTAGAGTGGCGCATTCTAAGCCAACAAACAAGGTCCGACGGCAGTTTAAAAGACAGAAGTGGCAGATTTTAAGACCTATTCCTGACTTACAATGTTTCTAATTCGATTAATTTAAGAGCAGGACAATATCGACTCCTAAACCAGATTGATGATTCTCGAAAATTGGGACTCTCATCTCCACTTGTCATTGGAGCAAAAATTCCGGGCAGCGGTGGGAGCAATGCTAGAAAGAATTCACTGCGTGCGTTTGCCCCTAATGGTCGTTCTCCTTCTGTCAGCCTGCAGCATCAATCAATGCAAGGTGTAAATGCGGCAGATGGATGGTTTAATATCGCAAGCTTGGCATTTCCTGGAGAACTCTCAATTCCTCTTACGAATGAAGCTAGAGATGAAGCCAGTTTTGAATTTGACTCGGATCTGAAAGGCGTCTTCCTCGAATCCTTCTATAGAAAAGCCCTGAGTTCTGTGGGAGCTCATTTATTTCTAGATGACGGTCGCAGTTTGGGGGGCATCATCGGTGTTTACAACCGGGGACGCTGGTTTTCGAGATTAGGGTTGGGATACGGACGTGCGGGTGGAAACACCAACGGAAGATTCACCTGGGAAAATGAATTCATTCCCTTTGATTTTTTCTCCATAGGAGCTCGTCTCGACCACCAAACGGAAGTAGATAACGGAACATCTTTTGTAACAAACGTGAACTTTCAGTGGCCGCGAACGTTATGGACTTTGCGTCTTGTGTTAGAGCAGAGAATTCGTTCCAATAACCACGCGACACTGGCTGAGTTGAGTTTAGTTTTTTGAGGTTTGGTGTTCAACCTATATTTGGCATAGCGGAGGATTTGGAGCCTTATTTGCAAGTCTTCAAAGCCGGTGGCTGGACTTTGTTGACCGCGGTTAATTTGATGCTGTTGAGCCTGGTTGAGAATCCTTGTTCTACGACGCTGTACACGATATACAAGGGGTAGCGTGAAGTGGACCGCAATATCTGGCCTCTTTACCTATTGTCATGGGATTGACTCTTTGCTTTTTGGTCGCGCAGATCTGGCGAGTTCTAAGTGGAGTGGGGTAGTAGCCTGACTGCTCTCATCAATTCCGTGACCTTTGATGTGCTCACACTTGGTATCTGGGAGTTTTGTTATGGATCGTGATACAAATTTGCGTACTCTTTTTGGGGCAACCTTTCTGATCGGGATATTTCTTGTCGGCTGTGATACGTTATTGACAGAAGCACCGAAGGATAACGAATCCTTTGACGCCCCTATCGACGGATTGACTAATGCGCAGCGGGCCATCTTTGCGAGGGGTGATGAAGCATTCGGTGAGGTATTCACGTTCCAAACAGGTCTCGGTCCAATTTTCAATCAGGCTTCGTGCGAACGGTGTCATGTGGGGGATGGCCGTGGTCACCCCTCGGTGAACCTGAAGCGGTTCGGACGCAATCTTGGAGGCGGTCAGTTTGACATCCTCTCGGAATATGGGGGCCCGCAGTTGCAGGAGCGTAGTATGCCAGGATATCTGGCTGAGACGATCCCTCCGGCAGCAAATGCAATATCCGAGCGTGCAGGGCCCTTGGTTGTGGGACTCGGCCTCGTTGAGGCTATTCCCGATTCAACAATCCTACAATATGCTGATCCAAACGATGTAGACGGCGATGGAATATCCGGTCGGCCGAACCTTATTGAAGCGCCGGATTTTCTTGGACTTGGAACAGGACCATACAACGGCAAATACCTTGGCAGGTTTGGCCGGAAAGCTGGAGCGATTAATCTCCTTCATCAAACTGCGACTGCTTATCACCAAGACATAGGAATCACATCTGACTACATTCCAAATGAAAACTACAATCCGCTTGCCGGTGGGATGGGAGGTGATCCCGTACCCGATCCCGAAGTGTCAGCTGCAACTGTGAATGACGTTGTGTTCTATCTGCAAACTCTACGTGAACCGCTTCGCCGAAACGCCGATGACCCTGAAGTACAAAGGGGTGGACAATTGTTTGCTTCAACCGGGTGTGCCTCTTGCCATGTTCCATTAATGAAGACAGGCAATCATCCAATAGCGGCGCTTAGCAATCGGTCAGTCGCACTGTATTCCGACATGCTGTTGCACGACATGGGACCAGATCTTGCAGATAACTTTATCGAAGGCGAAGCAAGCGGAACTGAATGGCGCACGACTCCGCTCTGGGGACTTGGAATTGTGGAGAGCGTGTTGGGAGGTACACCGTTCTACCTCCATGATGGGCGGACCTCTGATCTACGAATGGTGATCGATATGCACAAGGGTGAGGCTGATGCGGCCCGCGTTGCGTTTCAACAACTCTTGCTATCAGACCAGGAGGCGCTGATAAAGTTTCTGCAGTCATTATGATCTCTAGAAAGGAGTTCCTTAAATCAGCTTCGAGTATCGTAGCAGTTACGGCAACTGTACCGCTTGCCTCTTTCCTTGAGGCCTGTACGGCGGCCCGGTCGGTCCAAGCTTCTGTGATTGACAACAAGGTAGTCATTCCAGTCGCTCAACTTCCCGACCTAGCCCTCCCCAGTAGCTACGCAAAGGTCTATGTGAATTCGTTTGCGAACCCTTTTCTGCTTTTCTACCAAGAAACTGGCGAGCTCCTAGCCGTGCTCAGCACGTGTTCACATCGTGGATGTGAAGTAAACAAATTGAGGACGAAGTTTGAGTGCCCCTGCCATGGGTCTGAGTACGATTTACGTGGTGATGTGCTAAGGGGACCCGCGCCTGAGCCACTCAAAAGCTATAAAGTCCAGAGACTTCATGACAGAATAGAGTTTGCTTTGAAAGGTACACTATGAAAATTCGATGCTATCTGCTTGTATTTGCATTGATCATAAGCCTTAGTAGTCCGCGTTACGCTCTAAGTCAAGATACAACGATCAGCTTACCTCTTGTGAAAGGTGGGATCTATGATCGTCCTTATCTCTTCCGTCCTTCATCTCGGGTTGCGATTGGTGGTTATGCTGAGACAATGGTGAGGTCGGAGTACGAAGAGGGCATCTTTGAGAATGTCTCCTTTGAAGCGAGGCGATTTAATATTTTCCTCTTTTCATCGATCTCAAATCTTATCAAGATGACATCAGAACTCGAGTTTGAGCACGGCACGGAAGAGATCAAACTTGAAACTGCACTGATTGATGTTCAGTTCTATGAAGAATTCAACTTGCGTGGCGGCATTCTCCTCTCGCCGCTTGGCAAGTTCAACCTAGCTCACGACAGTCCAAGAAATGAGTTCAACGACCGACCGCTGGTTTCTACGACGATAACACCGGGGACGCTATCCGAGGCAGGATTCGGTTTCTACGGATCTCTGTATCCGTTTGGCGATCACCGGATGACATATGAAACGTACTTGGTGAATGGATTGAACGACAATATCATTCTCGCCGGGGATGGAACCTCTATACCTTCTGGGAGACCAACAGCTTTCGAAGAAGATAATAACGGCAGTCCCTCATTCGTGGGAAGACTGGCATGGATGCCAGTTTTTGGCGGAGAGCTTGGTGTGTCACTTCATACAGGATTATACAACACCTTTCGAAAGGAAGGGCTGGTCGTTGATAGCAAACGGCGATTGACGATCATGGTGATTGACGGCGAATACCAATGGGGTGAAGCCACCTTTCAAGGTGAGTATGCTCGAGCGCGCATTGAGATTCCAACCTCCCTCACTGGTCTGTTTGCGGAAACACAACAAGGATTCTACGGACAGGCGATGTATATCGTGTGGAGAAAGGTATTGCCGATGTTTCCAAAGTCATCATTGTCGATCGGAGGGAGATATGACTACGTTGATTTTGACACAGCAGTAAGGGGCGATGACGTTCGTAGATTGTCGGTGGTAACAAGTCTGCGACTCGTTCCCGAGACGGTACTAAAGCTCGACTACCAGCACAGTTGGATATTTGATCGCCTAAACAACCAGACACGCGCTGCTGTGATTCAGTTTGGCATAGCGACGTATTTTTAGAAGAAGTTGGTGATCCTGAAATAGTCCTGTGTACCTCAAAATCTCTCTCCGAACTCTTTTCCTTCCTCAAGGAGCTTTTCGTATTCCTCCTTATATCGCTTGACAGCGCTGAGAAGTGCCTCCGCAATTGCCTGTTGTCCCGATTTACTCTTGAGAATCCTCTCATCTTGCCGGTTTGATAGATACGCCGTTTCAAGGAGGATCTTTGGCATAGCTGCTCCTACAAGTACATAGAAACCGGCCTGCCTGACACCCCTGTTTGGAATGCTGAGTTTGTCCTCTAATTCCTGCAGAGCGATGTCAGCAAAAACCTCGCTTGCCTTCATGTGTGCACTCTGTGCCATGGTTACAAGGATAAAATTTTCATCCATTAGCTCTCGGTAGCGTTCCTGGTAGCCTTCTTCCAATTTGATGACAGCGTTCTCCCTTTCGGCAATCTCGATGGCTTCCTCAGTTCGGCCCAGTCGCAGCAAATATACTTCAAAGCCGCGTACGTTGCTCAGTTTCCTTCGGAGCGCGTTACAATGGAGGCTGATGAAGAGCTTTCCATCTGCCTCGTTGGCAATCTGGCCGCGTCGGTCGAGCTCCACAAAGCGGTCATCCTTACGGGTGTACACAACCTTCACGTCCTTCAAATTCTTTTCTATTAGCTTACCGAGCTTAAGACCGATGCCAAGCGTAATGTCTTTCTCCGAAACTTTTGACACGCCGATCGCACCATAGTCCTTTCCTCCATGCCCGGGGTCAATAACGATAACGTCGAGCTTCCATCGGTTCCGCTGCTCTTCTAGGCCGGCCTGTATTTCGCGCCTCTTGCTCTCCAGCAGGGCCTTGATTTCCTCCCCGGGGGTTCTAAGGGAAATCAAGATTTCATTTGAGTTCTCCTGCCTTATCATCTCTGACGCAGCGATCTTTCCGGAAAGTTTGAACGTCAACTGCACAGAGGTCGGTGACTGGATTGCCACGATCTTTTTGATGAGTCCGACAGGCTTTATTGCGTTGATTGCATCAACATCAGCCCTGGCATTAGCGATCGTCACATAGAACCAGCCGTCCTGACGAAGCCAGCTTTCAAAATCCGTGAGAGGCCTGCTCGCAGGTATCCGAATGAGCATCCCGTTTGCCTTCTGCTCCATCACCAGCGTGGAAAAGTCAAACCCCTCCACGCTTGCAAATGAGGCAATCCGAAGCACCCGATTTTCTCGGTCAAGTGTCGCTGAGGTATTAAATACGCGGTCAAAGAATGGGATGAAGGAGTCTAAGGGAACGAAAAATGACCCGGCTGCATAGATGACATTCGCGGAAAGCTGGTGCACAGTTTGTCGTTCGGTCTGGTCGGTGATGACAATGAACGGGCTTTCCCCAGAGACCTTTATGCGAAAAGGAGGACGCTTGATCTCGAGTTTTCCCGAAACGACGTTTTCATAGGTGTTGAGGAGAAATATTTCTGCCAGGTCGGTAAGTGAGCCGTATAGCATATCTCGTCGTGGAAACACCCCCAATGTAGTGTTTCTTGACGGGTTGTCATCAAACTGGACTTTTATGATGTTTTCTTGGCCAGAAAGCGACGCGGGAAGAACGCTGCTTGCCAGTAACGCGAGGCAGACAGGTAGGACGACAGCCCACAATCCAACAAATTTCTTCATTCGGTGGGTGACATATTTACATAGAATCATGTAACAGATAATCCTTGATGCGTTGACTTGGATCGACTCATGGAATCGCTGTTACCTAAACTTTAGATGAAAGAATGCATAAACAAAAATTTTTATCATCTCCCATCTCGGGTGCTTAGTCTGAACAACGTACTGTTGTTGGATTTCCTTTTTCTGAACGCTGTCCCTTGTGATAATCTTGATTGAAAGCGGATGCATGATTTCTCACCTTCATGTTACAGTTTGCTTGATATTTACGTTGCGTTTCTTCAGCTCGGTGATCATAATGTCTCCCGGAACGCACAGTTCAGGTGGAAGAACACCTCGCATCTGAACTGTTCCGTGCGCTAGCAATTGTGCTATGATCGAGGTCGGGAATGCTGTCGTTCGCATCATAGCGGTCATTGTAGTTGCATCATCATAATAATCGACGAACTCATACGCAAGTGTCTTCGACAGTCCTTTGCTGAGCCCAGTAGTAGTTACTCGAGCGAGCACAACATCCTTGCCACCATAGTCGAGCTTCTTGCGGAGCAAAGCCTCGAAGAACTCGCGCATTGTTTTGACTGTACTGCCGACGGTAATGGGTTCTGAACTTGCAAAACCGAGTTCGAGCAGGGTTCTGAATTTCTCACAGTGTCCCTTATACCGGATCGTCTTATAATCCAGGTTGTTTACTTTTCCCTCGAGCAGCTGGGGAAGGATGGAAGTACCGCCAGAGGTGTTGAATGCTTCAAGAGTATCAAAAGGCTCAGGGAACTGAATTTCCTCAAGGTCGGCTAAGGGCTCGGCGGAAGCTACCTTTCCGTTGGATATCACAACAACTCGTTCGATATATTCATTGATGAGGCCTTCAACGCCGAACAGCACTTGGTAGTTAAGAGGAGGACGTGGCTGTTGCGGCAGTCCTCCGACCCTTATCTTGATGGAGTCGATTTCGTCAAACTGTTTGATGCTTTTCATAACGAGTACACTCGTGATACCCGGTGCGAGTCCGCAATTGGGTACAATAGTGACTCCGTTCTTCTTTGCTTCCGAATCAAGTGTTAGTTGCTGTTGGACAGTGTCGTTGTTCCCGCCAAGATCGCACATGTGCACACCCGCGTCTATTGCGGCTCTACTGATCTGATAGTTGACGGTGTAGGACACAGCTGAGATAGCTGCATTGGCACCTGACAATACTTTAATGAGTGCCTCGTGATCATTCACATCAAGCTCTTCAGGTCTGACATTGCGACCAATCGTCAGTGCAGTCTCAGTTGCTCGCTGCGTGTCGATGTCCGCAAGAACAACCTCGTCATCGGGATTGTTCACTGCAAGGTCGAACGCTGCTGCACTCCCCATCAAGCCTGCACCGATGACTGCGTATTTCATTTCAGGATTTCCCCTGTCTCTTCGCTCCAGAACAGCAGATCCAACTCGTCCATCGAAATGCCCACGTCCGCTGCAAACGTTGCGAACTGTGTTTCAATGGTGAGGTATCTCCTTGGCGTCAGGCTTTTTGGGATTCTATGAATGACGTTATGTCTTTTGAGATTCCTCAGGATGTGTCGGTCGAGGATCGCCAGGTTTCTGTGGCCGACGTTTCTTAAGAAATGAGATGCTTCCTTCCAACCGAATCCCTTCACATTGTCCACCAGCCATTTGCGAAGTTGAACGCTGGTTAAGCCGTTGGAAAGCTGAGCTGCAATTTCGGGAAACTGTGCCTTTGCTGCACTCAAATGCCTTGCTTTTGTGTTGTGAAATCGAATGTAGGAGTTTTTCTGGCGGAGAAGCGACGATGCGTCTACGTTTTGCGACATCAGATCTGTAGCTTTAAGTGTCTCAACAGCCTTGCCTGCGTTGATCGCGCTTGACTGCGGTGTGAGAAGACAATAGACGAGCTCATAGAAGTACTCGTCTATCTGTATGGAAGCGAAGTCGTTCAAACGCCGCCGGATTGCACTCTTTTGCGTATCGAACCTCGCTAGAAGTTCCTCTACGAACCGGTATTTCGCTTGTTTGGCTCTCATGCCAGTCTCACTCGTTGTCGTGTGGGCGAACCGTTTCCCTGGATGAGAATCAGCCCGTCTCTCTGGAGTGAATTTAGGAGGGATTCCAACCACTTCGAATGTCGGCTCGAGAAATTCGGATGGACTCGCCGGCCGAGGTTTCTGATTGATATGCTTCCGACTCCGTTTCTCTTGCGAAGCTCTTCGATAATCCTTCCCCTGTAGATGCGATTTGGAATGCCGTCGAACGAAGCTTCCCGCTTTGCCTTGGTGGCGTTTGTTTCCTTCATTGACTGCTTGGATTTGCAAAAGCTCGCGGCGGGGCAGATCTCACACCGCGGCCTCTGTAGAGTACAAATGGTTGCTCCGATGTCCATGAGTGCCTGGTTCCATTGGTAGCTCATTCCCCGCGGCAGAAGCTCTTCGGTCAGTCTCCAGATATCTTGGTCGCTGCGCAATTCCAGCGTGGAGCTCATCTTCCAGAAAGCCCTTGAAAGAAACCGACGCACATTAACATCAACAGTGGGCACATCGAACTTGAAGGCCGACGAGAGTAGTGCGTTTGCTGTGTATCTGCCCACTCCGGGAAGCGCAACAAGCGACTGGTAATCTCTGGGAAACCGTCCGCCGTGCCTTTCGATTATTGCGCGAGCTAGCTTGTGTAGTCTGACAGCTCGATTATTGTATCCCATGCCTTTCCATGCAACAACAACCTCTCTTTGTCCTGCGCGGGAGAGCGCGCGTAGCGTCGGAAATCCATGCAGGAATTGACCGTATTTGATGAGCACGCGACTTACCTGTGTCTGCTGAAGCATGACCTCTGAAACGAGGATACGGTAGGGGTCAGACGTGTTTCTCCAGGGGAGATCGCGGGCATGGTTGGCGTACCATTTGAGCAGGGAAGAAACCGCTTTGCTGCGTGAGGTGTGCTTATGCTGAATCATCTTTTGTATGCTTCACAAGCAAGTTAACGGCTTCTTTGTTTCCATCAAGTATGTCCATCTTTTGTAATTCAGACGGCGTCACCCACTGAAGCTGTTCAAATGCCCTGTTGGCAGGTTTACCCTTAAACGAGTCGATGAGATAGTACACGACCTTAAAGGTGCCATTGTCAGATGAATTTGAAAGTCCTTCAGTGTAGGTCCACTCCTGTCGATGAAACTCCTTTCCGATAGTGGCATTGATCGAAAGTTCCTCGCGCAGTTCTCGCTTGAGAGCATTCTCGGGCGCTTCATTGGCTTCGATCTTGCCACCAGGGAATTCCCATTTCAACGGATAGCGTGCATTGCGCTTTCGCTGACAAACAAGCACCTGTCCGTTCTCTACAATGATGCCAACTGCGACCTGTTGCATGAGTCGAAAGATAGTGAAAAGGTCTGAAAGAAGGAATATCAGCAGAGACAGAGGAGCTAGACTTTCCGGTAGTCCATGAACGTGTAACCGTCCTGTTCCTCTTTGTTGGTGAGCTTGAATTTCGTTATGACAAGCTCCTCATACGGTGGGAAAAACGTATCGCCGTCAACTTCCTTGTCAACCATTGTCAAAAAGAGTTCGTCCGCG
>JAPUKJ010000020.1 GCA_027295705.1 Ignavibacteria bacterium
CACATTTGGAGGTGGAGAACATTTCTCCGATTGGTTCTGTTGCTTTCCTCCAGGGCTTATTCGAGATCCAACGAATCAAGAAATCGATCATCCACGCAACAAGAAAAAAACCTAACACTGCAAGAATGTAGCCTTCGACAGGAGAGGCAGGCATAACATACTCCTTTGCTTTTGTTACGAGAGAGCCTCCATCAATTCGTACGAGATCGATCAGCCCTTATTACTGACTGTTGTAATAGTTTGGCAGCTCGTTATAGAAGTGGACAGATGTCTTCATGCCGCCGAAGAAGTTATCGAGGTTAATGAATTCATCTGGGGCGTGGGCGTTCTCATCAGGAAGCCCAAAGCCTAGAAGTACCGTGTCCAGCCCGAGCAACTGCTTGAACTGCACAACAATGGGTATCGTACCACCCTCACGTTGATACAACGGTTTCTTGCCGAAACCCTTCTCTAGTGCCGCAACTGCCGCCATTACACCCGGACTGTCAATGGGCGTGATTGCTGGCTCACCGCCATGGAGATTTCGGATGTTGACAGTGACAGTCTTTGGAGTTATTCTCTTGATGTGCTTTTCCAACAGCCTTGCGATCTTTGTTGATTTCTGGTCGGGCACGAGCCGCACCGAAATTTTTGCAGATGCTTTCGACGGAAGAACGGTCTTTGCTCCATCACCTGTAAATCCACCCCAGATTCCGTTGCATTCGAGCGTCGGCCGAACCCACATCCGTTCCAGCGAGGTGAATCCCTTCTCGCCATACAATTGTTTCACACCGAGTTCCCTAGCGTACTTCTTATCACTCCACGGAAGTTTCTTAAAGGCAGCGCGCTCTGCCTTGGTTATCGGTCGTACATCTTTGTAAAAACCAGGGATCGTGACTTTGCCATTCTTGTCATGGAGTTGAGCAACAATCTCTGCCAGTGCTTGGATGGGGTTGTGTACCGTCCCGCCAAAAGAACCTGAATGGAGATCTTTGCGAGGTCCCATCAAATCGATTTGAACAAAGGCGAGCCCGCGAAGACCATAGCAAATGGAGGGAATTCCCTTTGCAAACATTGAAGAATCTGAAATCAAAACAAGGTCGGCATGGAGATGTTCCTTATGTTCCCTGACAAAGACCTCGAGATGTTTGCTGCCGATTTCCTCCTCCCCTTCTATTAGCAGCTTTAGGTTAATCGGAAGTGTTCCTTTGTTTTTGAGATACGCCTCGATACTCTTGAGATGAATAAAAATTTGCCCTTTGTCATCGGCTGAGCCTCGGGCATACAAGTTCTCCCCCCTAATTGTTGCCTCGAACGGCGGTGACGTCCATAGTTCGAGTGGTTCTGGAGGCTGCACGTCATAATGGCCATAAAACAGTACAGTCGGCTTTCCGGGCGCTCCCAGCCACTCACTGTAGACAATAGGGTGACCCGCAGTTTTATGTATCTGCACGTTGTGTAGACCGATGCTCTTCATATGGTCCGCAACCCATTCTGCACAGCGACGCACATCGGCTTCGTGTGCCTTGGTCGTGCTGACACTGGGAATAGCGAGCAACTCTCTGAGTTCGTCTAGATAACGTTCCTTATTCTGTTCCAAATATGAGAGTACATTTTGCATGAGAGCTCCGAAGTGAAGTGAGGAAAGATTTGTCCGCGTAATATACAAAACACTGGAGTGATGGTCAACCAGAAGTCGCGTCTTGCTAATGTACGTGAATTTGAATATAGTAGGTCACACGAGGTTCTTGCGCCACTGCGCGACACGTTTTGATGATTCTTCATCATTCTACTTCACCCTACCAGCATCAACAGCCGGAGCGAAACATGTACATAACAATCAACAAAGTGCCAATCAATTATGTGGAGAAAGGTGAGACTGTAGCCTTGCCGGTGATATTCCTGCATGGATTTCCTTTCAGTCATGAAATGTGGAAGGCACAACTTGACTTGGTTGGCAAGACATACCGTGCCATTGCTTATGATATTCGAGGACATGGGCTTAGCTATGTCGGCGACGGCCAGTACACAATCGAAGGGCACGTGGATGACCTGATTGCTCTGCTCGATTACTTGAAGCTAGAAAAAGTGATTATCGTTGGACTTTCAATGGGAGGCTATATCACGCTGCGCGCTTTAGAACGCAACGCCGACCGATTCATGGCAGCTGTCTTATGTAACACGCGCAGCGAAGCCGATTCCAATGAAGGAAAACTAAAACGAGCTGCAGGAATAGCAAGCATCAAAAAAGAAGGATCAGCACGCTTTGCCGAAGAGTTTGTGAAATTGGTGTTCGCAACAGAGACATTCAGAGCAAAACCAGCCGTTGTCGAATCCATCCGGGAGATCATTGAACAAACACCTCCCTTGAGCATTGCCGGCACACTCCTTGCGCTTTCTTCCCGCACCGATACAACTCCATCTCTTTCAAATATCAAAATCCCCACAACAATCCTGGTTGGCGAACACGACACGATTACTCCGCCTGCTTCGGCCAGAGCAATGCACGAGAATATCCCAGGGTCCGAATTACATATCATTCCACATGCCGCTCACATGAGCAATCTCGAAAACCCGGATTTCTTCAATGAGAAACTCCTTACGTTCCTCAAGCGAGTCGCCTCGAAAAATTCTTGAAAGTCACGTTGTCCCGAGGGTAGGCATTCTACAGGCTTGATCGGTGCTTTCCACGACAAACACAAAAAAACCGGAGGATTAACTAACTCCTCCGGTTCTAAGTCACACCTTGCTGCAAGAATTCTAGAACAATGTATAGATAAACGGTGCTAGCGCTGAGCCCTCCGTCAAAACCAAAAGCAAGCTCAGAAGTAGAAGCATTACCACGATCGGGCCAAGCCACCATTTTTTCCGCACTCTCATAAACGCCCAGAACTCGCCTACGATTGATAGCTTGTCTGATACACTCATCAACATTATCCTCCTATTTACTGTGATTTGCTTCAAATCCAACAACATGTTCTGTGAACTGGCAATTTTTCGCACATTCCATAGAGCCATTGCTCAAAACAACCGTTCGTAACTCTTGGGATCAAAGGAATTCCGTTCTTTTTTCACCCAGTAGCTCTTTGAGGAGCGGTCGATTTTTTCATCCAGAAAGTCTTTGCCAAACAGCCTCATCAGTAGCCCTGTTGGAGTGATGACAAGATAAAAGAACACGCTCAGCAGCACGCGAGTGTTAATCCACGCAAGCAAGAAAGCAAATTTCATCCACCAAATATAGATGGGCCGTAACACACGAAAGCCCACGAAAGCGGTCACGATGAAGAATGCTGCTCCACTAATGAGCCAAGGCCAAGTATCACTGTTTGAATATATGAGGTATCCTGCCACGAGAGTCAAGATGATGGCAAAAGTGATACCGAACTTCTTAACTTCTTTCTTCGTTGCGTTGATCTTTTCCATATCAATCAAGTTCGAACTCCTTCATCCAATTCGTATCTTGTTCTAAAGGTTTCTGCTCGGTTTTCGCAACAAGAAAACCCCCCAGCACCAGATAGTCCATGTTAGTTCTCATAAAGCATTTATAGGCTTCCTCAGGCCGGCACACAATCGGTTCACCACGAACATTGAACGACGTGTTGATAATGACAGGACACCCCGTTCTCTCATAAAAAGCGTTAATAAGATCGTAGTAGAGCGGGTGGTCTTCCTTACTCACTGTTTGAATCCGCGCCGAATAGTCAATATGTGTCACAGCCGGAATTTCGGAACGCGCGACGTTCAGCTTATCGATGCCAAACAGCTTATGCTGTTCCTCAGTCATCGCGATCTTCCGCTCTTCAACAACTGGCGCCACCAATAGCATATATGGACTTTCACAATCGATCTGGAAATAATCGGACACCTTCTCCTTGAGAACAGATGGTGCAAAGGGACGGAACGACTCACGGAATTTTATCTTCAGGTTCATAAGCGATTGCATCTTCGATGAACGAGCATCGCCAATAATGCTACGCGCACCAAGCGCACGAGGACCGAATTCCATTCTTCCCTGGAACCAACCAATCACGTTTTCCTGTGCAATAAGATCTGCGACCATCTCTGGAAGTTCCTCTTGCGGTATCCTGCGGTGTACGATTTCATTCATCTTGAGAAACTTCTCGATCTCGTCATCCGTGTATTCTGGACCCAAATACGAACCGTTTTGTGAATCCCTTCCTTCCTGAACTTCACGCTTGTTGCCATAATAGGCGTGCCATGCAAACAACGCGGAGCCAAGCGCACCCCCCGCATCTCCAGCAGCAGGTTGTATCCAGATATTCTTATAGGGACCTTCGCGAAGGATTCTTCCGTTTCCGACACAATTAAGGGCAACCCCGCCAGCAAGGACCAGGTTCTCCTCACCTGTTTCCTTGTGCACATGACGAGCCATACGCAGCATGATCTCCTCCGTAACCTCCTGCAGCGAACGAGCCAGATCCATTTCTCGCTGCGTCAACTTTGACTCAGGCTGCCGTGGCAGTCCATCAAACAGGGAATTAAATTTACTGCCTGTCATTTTGAGACCGGCGCAGTAGTCGAAATATTTCATGTTCATCTTAAACGATCCATCTTCCTTAAGGTCAATAAGATAATCGTAGATCGCCTGCACATATTTCGGCTCCCCATAAGGGGCGAGCCCCATCACCTTGTATTCAGCTGAATTTACCTTAAATCCGATGAAATACGTGAACGCCGAGTACAATAACCCAAGTGAATGGGGAAAGTTTAGTTCACCGTGTATCTCGACCATAATTCCATCACCAATTCCATAGCTCGTCGTCGCCCACTCACCTACCCCATCCATCGTGAGAAACGCTGCTCGATTGAACGGTGACGGATAGAAAGCAGAGGCTGCATGGGATTCGTGGTGCTCGGTGAATAGTATCTTCCCCTCATATCCCAAGTCTTTCTTTATCAGAGACGGAATCCACAACTTCTCTTTCAGCCATAGCGGCATGGCCATCAGGAACGATTTTATGCCTACCGGCGCATAAGCAAGATAGGTCTCAAGAATCCGTTCGAATTTGATCAAGGGCTTATCGTAGAAAGTAACACAAGCCAGATCGGCTGCTGTGATTCCTCCCTGTTTCAGGCAATATGCAATTGCGTTTACTGGAAAATTGTGGTCGTGTTTCTTGCGTGTAAAACGCTCTTCCTGTGCTGCCGCAAGGATTTTCCCATTTTTGATGAGTGCTGCCGCTGAATCATGATAATAACATGAAATACCTAAGATGTGCACTGTATTCCCCTACTGTACTGGTTAAGAATGCTGGTTTTTGCGATTTGCTTAATGTTACAGAGTACGATCGGGCCTGACCCAATAATGAGAATGGACTGTAAATCAGTTCGCTTCGGCAATTGACCGTTCTATTATCCCCTATAATGAAAATATACAAAGTACAACGCTCTAAGGCAAAATATCTCACCTTTTCGTGCTTCGAACTGTGATGTCCCCCAATAGCAGGTCGAGCAGATATTGACTTACGAAGTAAACGCTCCGGGATTACGTCGCGGGTGAAGCAAAGGGTGTGTCAACGGAAAACCCGGCTCAGGAGGTGGCAGGTCAGCTGGGCTCTGAGTTGACAGTGAGGTGAGTCGCGGATCGGATCAGGACAACGTGCAGGCTTTAGATTGGCACTTCATAGCTTCCCAACTGCCACTTCCCCTTCAACAAAGACGAGTTGGTCTTTCCGCTGCAATCGCCGGTACACCTCGACAGTAATCACAACGCCTAATATCATGAGAACTCCAGCGACCGCGGAGAGGACATAGTTCCCGGCAGGCAGGTATTGCCATATCAGTTGATAGATGAGAGCTCCTTCGGTAGTAACGAGCATCAGACCGCCGGGAATCAAAGTATAGACGGTCGCCTTTTTGAATCCAAACATGTAAGCTGTCACCACCAGAAGTGTTAATCCTCCAATAAGCTGATTGGCTGCACCAAAAGCGGGCCAGAGGATCTTCCAATTGTTGCCAGTCGTGAGGATGTACGCGAACAGGAGACCGATCCCAGTCGCTACATGAATGTTCCCCAACAACGGAATCTTCTGTCCAACAGTCTCACTCATAATGTAACGCGAAAGTCGTGCGCACGTGTCCAGAGTTGTGAAGATAAAAGCATTCAACATTAAAACACCGAATGCAATCCCGTACTGTAACGGAATTCCAATACTTTCCATAGCCCTACCCATCGCAGTGCCAAAAGTGATGTTGGGACTCTTCGAGAGCAACGTCTGGAACACATACCCGGAGAGCTCTTTCGCCGGCGCTTTGTCCCAGTAGAGCACGCTCGAAATCAACAGCACAACGATCAATGCAAGTAGTCCTTCGGTCAACATTCCCCCAAACGCAATGCGTTTCCCATGCGTTTCACGAGTGAGCTGCTTCGAAGTTGTTCCGCTTGAAACAGCTGAATGAAATCCTGAAACTGCGCCGCACGCAACCGTGATAAAGAGAATGGGCCAGAGAGGTCCTGACTTGCTTGTAAGCCCCACAAAGGCAGGGCCTGTTATCTCAGGTTGCATAACAAGAAGCGAAACAAATGCCAATCCTATACCTATTATCAGCACATACATAGAAAGGTAATCTCTAGGCTGGAGCAGAACCCAAACTGGAATCGTCGCTGCCACGAACGAGTACAACAGTGCAACAACGAGCCACAAATCAGCGCTCGCTTGAATCGGGAAGCGCTCACCAAGGACGATCAACACGAACATCAGGACAAGTGCAACGATGGTGCCGAACACCAAATTCAAGTTCCTTTGATAGACAAGCATCCCGAACAAGATTGCGATGAGCATAAGACCGACAGATGGGATGACTATCTCAGGCTTTTCGGCAAAAGTCTGTGCTGTTAGCACGCCAAACACAGCAATAACCAGCACCAAGGCCACCCAGAGGAAGATAGAGAAGATCCAGCGGGCTGTATTTGAAACGTGTCTTTGCGCAAGCTCAGATATTGAAACTCCGCGACTACGAACAGACGTCATAAGAGCTGTGTAGTCATGCACTGCGCCGATAAAGACAGAACCAAGGAGTATCCACAACATCGCAGGAAGCCAGCCAAACAAATAGTATGCGAAAATGGGACCCACAATTGGTCCCGCGCCAGCGATGGAAGAGAAATGATGTCCAAACAGTATGCCCGAACGGGACGGGACGTAGTCGATGTCATCTCTTAGGGAGTTTGCAGGAGTAACATTGTCGTCATTCGGCGAGATGAGCTTGCGGTCTATGAGATCCCCATACCATTTATACATCACGCCGAACCATATTGCTCCCAGAACTGCAATCAACGCAGCATTAAGCATGTTTTCGCCTCAATGAGAAGAGCACGATCAAAATCGTCCACCGAAAAATACTAAACAAAAACGAATTTATAGGCGATAGTCCACCAAGGAAACATAACTGCCGCGTACATAGCAGGGACGAGTTAGATACTCAGGTAATCCCACCGAATCTGACGCCTAGAAAGCATTCTTGATGTAATTTATTTCCGGGCGATTTCCTGTCATCCGTATAGCGACTACATCGAACCGGCAGTCCACTTCACGGATCTCATGGTCGAAGAGGTACGCTTGCGCAACTCTCCGCAATTGCTGCTGCTTCCTTGGAGTGATCGCATACTCGGGAGCCCCAAATTCATCGGTGTACCGAGTCTTTACTTCGCAAAACACCAATACATCTCCATCGCGTGCCACGACATCGATTTCACCGTGACCGAAGCGGTAGTTCATCTCCACAATTTCGAGGCCCTGCTGTTTCAAATGTTGCATTGCAACCTGTTCGCCTCTATTGCCCGTTTGCTTTGTGGTAGGCTTATGCAACATAATATGAATCTAACCGTTATTAGTGAAGAGGGAAAAGGATCAGAGATTTACTTCAAGTTGCGGGTCAAATGCGAAAGACCTTCGATGGATGTCACAATACCCGAGCTTTCTGATTGCCTCTCGATGTTCTTCCGTAGCATATCCTTTATGTTTTGCAAAACCGTAACCTGGGTAATGCCTGTCAAATTCCTCCATCATTATGTCTCTGGTGACCTTTGCAACGATTGATGCCGCTGCAATTGAAAAACTCAAGGCATCACCGTCTACAATAGTTGTGTACAGGATCTCCGGACTGTTGGCATACAGCTTCTGATTGCCGTCAAGTGGACCATCACAGTCAAAACGATTGCCATCGACAAGAAGATGCTCTGGTGCGATAGTGAGTTGAGCAAGTGCCTTGCGCATAGCTCTGAAAGTTGCCTGGAGGATATTGATCTCGTCAATGGTATTGTGGTCAACACCACCAACTCCTACTGCAAGTGCTCCAGAGAGGATTTCCTCGTACAACGACTCGCGTTGAGACCTTGATAGTTCCTTAGAATCATTAACCTCCGATATGAAAAAATCATGAGGAAAAATCACCGCTGCCGCCACCACAGGGCCTGCTAACGGCCCCCTCCCCGCTTCATCAACTCCCGCTACGTGGGTCACCCCGTTTGTCCATAGTTCGCGCTCATGGCGAAGCATGAACTCTTCCCGGCTCTCGGATTGACTAACTGAGCTCTTAGAACTCATTGATCAGTCCAAAATGTACCTTTCCATTACTGAATGAATCTCCTTCACCCAGCGCAAAGCTGACACCAAGATTGCCAAGCCCGGTCTCGAGCTGCACGCCGATACCATAGCCATACTTGAACGCATCTGATTTCGGGATTCCTCGTACTTCATCCATGGGACGCATATAATACCCAGTGTCAATGAAGCCGTATATAAACGATCGACGTGCTAGAAGGAACCGGTACTCCGTATTCGACCAAGCAACACGTGAGCCAAGGAATTGATTCTCCCTGTACCCACGCAGCGAATTCGTCCCGCCAAACCTAAACATTTCACTCTCGTCGATCTCCCCGCTCCGGAGTTCGCGTCCGTGAAAACCGACAGCAAGCACCTGACGACTAAAGGTAGTTAGAAAAAAATCAAGATCGAGACTGAACCTTTGCACTGTTACTTTCTCCGCCACGACGGATGCAAGTGATGCAGGAACGTTGGTAATCCTCTTTCTACCATACTGATAATCAGTCCTGTAGCGAGCCCCAGACGTCGGGCTATAGATGTCGTCACGAGTGTCATATTTCAGTTCAGCTCCGACTGTCACGGTAGAGCTCTTGAAGACGCGACTAATCGTCGTGTCAGAAGATGGAATAACCCTCTCTGAACCAAAAAGAAGACCGACTGAGAGTACTTCCGAAATCATGAGCTCACCTTTCAAATCAAAAACGCGACGGACATAGGATGTATCCTGCTTGCGCTGGAAGAATCCCCCGCCGACGTTCACCGGGAAATTGAAAATCCAAGGTTCCAGATAACGAACACCCAATTCCTGAGAAAACCTGTCCTCCCGTTGCCAGCGGAAACTGAACTTGCGGCCTGTCCCAAACAGGTTCCTCATGGAGACTGAAGCCAGTCCCGTCACGAACCCTGATTCCCCAGATGATGTTCCCGGAATATATCCAATAACTCCGTCAAAGGTGTTGGTGTTTCCTTCCTGCACTTTGATCAGCAGGCCACCTCTGCCACTTCGCATGTACAGCTGCGGTTCAGACACTTCAGC
>JAPUKJ010000200.1 GCA_027295705.1 Ignavibacteria bacterium
ATGAGATCTATGAGTATGACGAATCCGGAACAATCGTTACAACAGACGACAAAAAACTTTCCGGAGGCGGTCTGATTATTAACATAGACCCACAAAAGTCCAGATACACGGTACTGACGAGCAAGCATCTTGTTGCACCAAAGGAAACAACGGATGTTTATTTTCTGGATGAGAAGGGGTCTGAAACGGACCAGCTGTTTGCACAATACATTATTGCAGATTTGCTGATATCGGTATGTGGATTGGGGACTCCGACACCACAAGTGCGGCTGATTGCTATAAATGAGCCTTACGATTTGTGCCCTTTTGAACGTAAGGACAAAAAAACGATTGGGCATGGAGTTTCCTAATGGAGTGGGTTATGATGAGGAGTTGAGTTGGGGTGATTGGGTCTTTGTTTTTGGATTTCCTAAAGGCATAAAGCAGATAACCGGAGGACTCGTCAGCAAGTCCCCTTATCCGAATAAATTGGCCGTAGGGGCCGTCGTAACCTTTGGTTATTCAGGTGGACCAGTTTTTGCCATTCCAAGAAGTGGTGGAAAATTAGTCTTGGTAGGGCTGATAGAGAGTGTTCCCCTCACAACGCTGGAATTCATTGCGCATGAACGTCATTTGCCTCAAGGATATCGGCTGGACAAGGAAGATCTGCAGAGCCTAAATGTTGAAAAAAAGAATATGGTCGATTACGGCACCGCCTATTTCGTAACGTCAAATGTGCTTAAGGATTTTTTGCGTACCGAGCGTCGCAACATTGAGGCAGCTGGTATTCGACTAGACGAAAAATTCTATCGCTGAAAATGCGATTTGTCTGGAGCCCTAACACTGGTGGGACGAACGACCCTGTCCGTCCCCAGAGCTCAACAGAACAGCATTGATCATTCTATTGGAAGGCTATCCAAGGCTCATCAGCGGTGGGTCCATAGATGGACGGTACCTTCGCACCGGCTAGCCTCAAGTACACTGAAAGCTGCCCCCGATGATGGACGCTGTCCATTAACATTGTCCAAAGTATGTCGAGAGCCCTCACTTGGCCCATTTGTTTTGGAGCAACAGGGAATGGGATCGACTTGTTGAGATCTGGGTCCGATAGGTTTTTCAACTTGGCCACATTCTCGTTGTGGTGTTTTTCATAGACCGTGATGATTTCCTGGAAAGTGTCAGGGGATTTAGGACCACCCTGAAGATCGATTTGGCCTTTGGATACACCGTCTACAACGCTCTCTTCGCCAACGAACGTCCACGCCAAGTCCTTGGCCGAGCGCGAGCGTTCGTGTGGCTTCAGATCGAGTTTGTCTGATGGGTAGGCTTTCAAGACTTTGAGTGTTGTTTGGAACTCGCGTTCCCAAGTCTGTAAAAACATCTCTTTTTCCGACATGTGTGTTGCTCCTTTTTTTGTGTGTCGTTGATGTGGTTATAGTGATGAAGCGTTACTTCTTGCGTGCAAAAGCGAACGTCATTGGTATCTCCTTACCCTCTTTGCGCATCGTCCACTCCTGTGTGAAATGATCCTTGTCATTGAAAGTCACAGCGAGGCTGTGCATATGCGCCGCTGAAGGATCTGCGAGATTGCTTATGTCTTCAAACGAGAAGGCTATTTTCTTGACCTCACCTCCGGGTACCTTCGCTCGCATGCGGGGTTGGTTGCCCATGGAGCAGTAGTGGGTCATCATGAGATCGTCGCCATCGGAGTGATAGATAGTGACCATGTTCTTATCTTCTGATTCCGAGAGGATCTCCATGAGGCTTGTCCCGCCAGACATTAGCTCATACGAAATAGTGACATCCTTTCCATCCGGGCCTTTGGCTTCCCACTCTCCAACCAGAGTTATCAATTTCTCGAATCCGTACTGTTCTTGAGCCACGCTTTGCATTGAAACAAAGCCGAAAGCTGCTATCAGTACCAGAACGCATACGATTGGTCTCATATTTTGTTTCTCCTTTTGTTGTGAATGAAATTAATAAAGTACTGGCGTAAATTCGACGACTTGACAGTTTAGAAGCTGCTTTGAATCCCCGTGATGATGGCTACAGAATTTTTGTTAGGCGATCCAGGCAACCAATCCAACCTTGATCATGCCGGTCCGCTTCAGTTTTGTTCGGGAATAATTCGTGGGTAAGTACCATCTCGGTCGATTGTCCGCGGTCATGAAATTCTACTGTCACGAGCGTATCAGGCATCTCAGTTCCTTCCCAAGTCCACGTGAATACTAGTTTCTCGGGATTCTTAATCTCCCGATATGTCCCGACAGCAATATGCATATCGCCACTCGGCGATTTCATTCCAATGCGATATTTCCCGCCGACCTGCAGATCTACTTCAGCGAATGGTACCGAGTATTCATCTGAAGGAGCGAACCACTTTTTTAGCTCCTCTGTTTTCGTCCATGCTTTGAACACCCTCGCTCGCGGCGCCTCAAAGGTGCGCTTGAGTTGGAGAGTGGTCTCAGATAGTGTTTCGGTGTGTGGCATGAGTGTACCCCATTATGTGAAGGTGAGAGATTATACGTTTAGGTTGAGTACTCTGTTTCAAAAAGTGAAGAAGTCAGGCAAGACGGAAAAAGCAGAGCACACTAGCGCGACACTCTACTTGTTCACGCTGCCTTCATCGGGTTCCAGTAGTGGGTGATCCAGCCCTGCTTGATACTTTTGTAATGCTTGTCCGGTACGCCGCTCTGGGTAAGGGTGAGACGAGTGCCTGCACTAACCTCCTTGAGCGCAAACGTGGCTCTGGAGAATTGGTCTTTCTGCCAGTCGCTTCCACGCCATGACTGAACGATCTTTTTGTTAGGTACGAGTTGGAGATTTGTGCCGCTGATGTATCCACCGTAAGCTGTGAACTTGCCGCCGACTTTGCGGCTGATACTGGCTTTGTTGCCGGTGAACTTCGAGTGCTTACGAGAGTCCATCAATCTTTCGTAGATATCGTGTGGGCTCGCCTTGAACGTCACGGACTGTCGGATTGTCTTGGGCATGGGTTATTCCTATTTCTTTGATTTGTCCAAGTAATCCGTGAGGGCATCAAGCTGCCTCTCCCAGAATCGGCGGTACTCCTCGATCCAGTCGGCAGCATCCTTCATAGGTTCGATAACGAGTCCACAAACTTGCATCCGGCCTTCTTTTTTTCTAGTGAGTAGACCTGCCCCCTCAAGAACTCGAAGATGCTTGGAGATGGCAGGGAGAGAAATATTGAATGGCTTCGCAAGTTCGGTGACACTTGATTTACTGAGGGCCAGTCGCTCTAGGATTGCCCTACGCGTCGGATCTGCGAGGGCTGAGAATGTGTGATCGAGCTGGCTCGGAGAATAGTTAACCATTTGGTTAAGTATAATCAATAGGAAAACGAAAGTCAAGAGGAATCACAGTTCACAAGGAAATTTTTTTCAACACTACAACGGAGGAAGGCCGGCGCTTACTTAACAATGCAAGGAGCCACGGATTGGTTCCTCAATCGCGCGGCACTTTCTAGGCAGGCGATTGAACACATCCCAGGTGTGCGGCGTGAGACAATTAAAACGCATGTTACACAGAAAACCCAATTAACCTTCTTGAAGACTTTTCATGAGCAATGAAAGCCTCCCGAACAACAATTTTTACACATTAACCTATGGATGGACAGCAAGTTCAGGATTAATCTTGCAGTTCGCACGAAAACTAAGAATGTGTCAGCAGGCGGCCTCCCAGGTCGTGCAATTGACTTTTCATAGCCTGTTCCGTATCGTTTAATAGGATCTCCCATTTAGCGAGACATCATTGTGCAATGTCT
>JAPUKJ010000201.1 GCA_027295705.1 Ignavibacteria bacterium
AATGGCGCAGCTGGGGAGATTCCCCTTGCAGGCTTTCCCCATCACGCGCTTGAAACATATCTGCCGAAGCTCCTGAAAGCCGGTCACCGCGTTGCCGTATGCGAACAGCTCGAAGATCCGAAGTTGGCCAAAGGGATTGTCAAACGGGATGTTATCGAAGTCGTGACCCCAGGGGTTGCGTATTCCGACAAGGTCCTGGAGCAAAAACAGAACAACTACCTCGCAGCAGTTGCGCTCCCCTCCGCCGTGGCAACAAGCCAGGATAGTGTCGGCCTTGCGTTCGTAGATGTTTCCACCGCTGAGTTTGGCGTGAGCGAATTCCCTCTTCAACACCTCGCCGAACAAATAGCGTCAATCAGTCCATCCGAGATTCTGGTTCAAAGGCGTGACCTTGCCTCTCTGCAAGGATTATTGAAGGAACACTTTACAGGCATCTTCACAAAGATGGATGATTGGACGTTCAATTTTGATTACGCCTATGAATTGCTCGTTAACCATTTTAATACGCAATCACTGAAGGGATACGGCGTTGAAGAATTGAAGATCGGCATTGTGGCTGCGGGCGCTGTTATGAACTACCTACAGGAAACCCAGAAAGCCAACCTGCCTCACATCAAGAAAATAGCCCCGCACAACGTAAGCGACTACATCATCCTTGACCCATCCACCAAAAGAAACCTGGAGATTTCCTCATCCATGACAGGATCCATCGAAGGGTCGCTCTTCGCCGTCCTCGACAAGACCTTAACACCCATGGGTGGCCGTCTCCTCAAGCGCTGGATCAACCAACCTCTCAAAAAGCTGGACCCCATCAAACGACGACTCGAAGCTGTCACAGAGATAACACACAAGGCGGAAATCAGGAAGTCATCCTCTGAAATCCTCTCACGCATGGGCGATCTGGAGAGGCTGAATACCAAGATATGCACAGGACGCGCAAACCCACGAGAGACGAATACGCTGAAGTTAAACCTCACTGAGATCGGCAAGCTCAAATCTGCTATCGCCGACACATCATCGAACACATTGACCGCAATCAAGGATGGACTTCACCCACTTGAAGACGTCATCTCAATGATTACATCCGCTATTGAAGATGATCCTCCTCTTGCTCTTGGTGATGGTGGAGTAATTAGGAAAGGATTCAGTAGGGAACTCGATGAATTGCGCAGCCTCGCCTTCAGTGGCAAGACGTGGATTGCAGATCTGCAAAAGAAAGAGCGAGATCGGACAGGTATTCCTTCGCTCAAGGTTGGTTTCAACAATGTGTTCGGCTACTACATAGAAATCACATATAAGCACAAGAACAAGATTCCCGCAGATTACATCCGCAAACAAACACTGACGAATGCGGAACGCTATGTTACGCCTGAGCTTAAGGAACAAGAAGAGAAGATCCTGCATGCTGAGGAAAAGATGCTTGAACTCGAGACTCAGCTCTTCAACGAGTTACGCATGAACGTTGCCGAACATGCTGAAGCAATCCAGACAAACGCACGACTCGTCGCCTTGCTTGACTGCCTCACCTCGCTTGCATCTGCAGCTGTTGAATACAACTACGTCTGTCCGGAGGTGAATGACTCGACGGCGCTGGAAATCTTTGATGGACGCCATCCTGTTATCGAACGACTCCTGCCACCAGGTGAGAGTTACACGCCAAACAGCGCACGAGTCGATACAGAACGAGATCAGATTCTAATCATCACTGGCCCCAACATGAGCGGCAAGTCAAGTTACCTCCGTCAGGTGGGTCTCATTGTGTTGCTTACGCAGATCGGTAGCTTCGTGCCGGCAAAGAAAGCGGTTATTGGCATTGTGGACAAGATATTTACCCGCGTCGGAGCAAGCGATAATATCACCTCAGGCGAAAGCACTTTTCTTGTTGAAATGCACGAAGCTGCTCACATTCTCAACACAGCATCGAACCGAAGCTTGATATTGCTTGATGAAGTCGGTCGTGGCACCAGCACCTTCGACGGCATCAGTATTGCTTGGTCACTCACTGAGTACCTACACGAGCGCGTGGGTGCTCGGACGCTCTTCGCCACGCACTACCACGAACTAAACGAGCTCGCCGATCTCTTCCCTCGCATCAAGAACTACAAAGTTGAAGTACGCGAGTACGGTGACAAAGTGGTTTTCCTCCACAAAGTGAAACCCGGCTTCGCAGATCATTCATACGGTATTCAAGTAGCCCAGATGGCTGGACTACCGGAGGAAGTCACCGATCGCGCGAAGAAGATTCTTAAGAACCTCGAGGGTTCTGATCTGTCAGTCCACGACGATGAACAAAGGAAGACCAAAGGCCGCATCGCCCCGACAGAAGTCCAGATGACGCTGTTTGAACTGAAGGACGACCCCCTAAGAGAGGAATTGAAGAAAATCAATGTCGAGAAGATGACACCACTGGAGGCGCTACAAAGGCTAGCTGAACTGAGAAAGCAGGTCGAAAAACCTCAGTAAAATCCAACTTCTCACTCTTTGCCATTTACGGTCCTCTTTTGACACGTTCATACTGTAAAGACGTTCATGCAGCTTTCATCGCCACTGCAAAAGGAAACTAACTCATGAACTCTGAGACCCTCACAGTCGATTTCCAATCTGTTCAAGCTCACTACTCATGGGCCGACAACAAGCAAGCGAAATCAAAGAAACATGGCGCAACGAAAGACATACTACCGACGCCATTTGCCGCATTATCAGCCGCCGGATGCTACTTATCATGTAGTCTTCTGCTTGGCGGGATCCATGCCCACAGGGGTCGTTGAACAGCTGCACAAAGAAAGGCTGACACGTACGAGCAGGCACTTGCTGGGATCCAAGATGTGCAACGCAAACTAGATGAATATCGTGCTCACCAACAGGCGCTTCGACCAACTGCTTGAGAGCTGCGCAACAAGCCCGCGCTGGCTACAAGAGCAGGAGGTAGCCAATATCGTCGCTGAGGCAATTCGCTACCGTGACAAAAGGGAATATGACCTCATAGCCTTCTGCATCATGCCAAACCATGTACATACGGTTTTCGACCATGCCGGTGTTGCCGAGCAAGGCAGTGTAGGTCGACTCGCTGAGTCGACCACCAAGCCTAATCGCCAGGCCGCAGGTGGTCGAGACGGCGTCTCGACCTACACACTCACTCCTATCCTTGAGTCTCTAAAGAAGTACACAGCCTTACAGGCCTTGGTCGCACAGGTCCCTTCTGGCAACACGAAAGCTACGACCATGTTATTCGAGATACAGATGAACTCGAACGAACGATCTGGTGTGTTATCAATAATCCAGTAGCGGCTGAGCTAGTACAATCCTGGGAACAATGGCCATGGAGGTACCGCAAACCGGGCATCCTGTAGGACGACCATTCTTAACAGAAAAGCAGGCTCAGACTACGTCAACCATCAAGCCACAATCTATGTCGAGGCAAGACCAATGACACTCCAAGAGATTAAACTTCTGCATGCTTACAATTCTTGGGCAGATAATTGTATGTTCGATGTATTGGTCACTCTTCCAGCAGAACAATACACACAGGATATGAAGAGCAGCCATGGAGGTATCCACGGAACGATGACGCATATTGTAGGAGCTGAGAAGATCTGGCTTTCACGCTGGATCGGCAAGCCCCGTTCACGGGGCAAGCCCGATGCAACAATATTAGAAGCTGCTGATGTCGCGTCGGTTGCTGAATTGCGATCGATCTGGAAAAAAGTGGGTTATGACATGGCGAGGTTTCTTGGAACCATGAGCGACAAAAAACTGCAGGAAACATTTAGCCTTACGACCTCCAAAGGAGCAACCGTCACTCACGTCTACTGGCAGGCTATTCAACATATGGTGAACCATTCAAGTTACCACAGAGGACAAATCACAACGATGCTGCGCCAGCTACAGGTGGACCCCCCTAGTACTGACTTAATCAAGTTCTACCGCGAAACAGGAAAGCTTAAGTAGCTCCTTTGGAAAGCGCGCAGGTTGAAATGAAGTAGGCAGTATTAGCACTTAAGCTACTGGTCCTCTCATATCTAGCATACCTGCTTTTTTTCCTCGCGACAGACTACGAACCCGCCTTAGCTGGATATAGCCCACCCTTTGTTATCTTTGTTATCGATACAATCAATCTCTTCATCCACGAGGCGGGACATTTCTTTCTCAAGACATGGAGACAGGACGTCCATGACAGATAAGTTATGCTGGGTTCTGGCTTGGCGAGAGTCTCATCAACGTCAGCGTCTACATCAAGGATGCCCCGCTCAGGCAACTCAAATTGATCGCCAGAGGACTAATACACGATTGGCACTGGCTGCTTTCGGGTAACCTCGAAGCAGCAGAACCTCTTGGTCACGTCGTGTCGTTGTGGGATTGCTGGTATGCGCAGGATCGGTGGGAGCTGGAATTGTATTTGCACTCCAGAAGTTCAGAGAAGGTGTGCACCCACTTGCCTAGCTGTGCACGACAGCCGAACGTTGCAGGGCTTCTTCAACTATCTTCTTCAGTGTCATCGAAAAGCTGAGTCCAGCTTCTTGGGCAGACTCCATGAAAGCAACGCTTTCGGTTAAATCAGGGTTCGGATTCACCTCAAGCACAAAAATCCGGTTTTTCTTGTTAAGACGCATATCGATGCGAGCATAACCGCGGCAGCCCATGAGCTTGTATGCGGCCAGCGCAACCTCTTTCACCCTCTTTTCCACTCTCTTCGGTAGCTCTGCCGGACATTTCGGATACATTTTGTGAAATGCCTCGTGATGAGGATTCCACTTTGCATCATATGTAACGATGTTATGAAGATGAGAAGGAACCTTAGAGAAATCCATCTCAGCAATTGGCAAAGCCTCGGGCGGATCGTTCCCGAGCACTGCTACGTTCAATTCACGTCCGTCGATGTACTCTTCGACAAGGGCAGGCTGTTGGAACTCCTTCCAAACGTATTGTACTCGTTCATGCATCTGGTCCAAACTTTCCACCACAGAGGAGTTGTCAATTCCTGCACTTGCATCCTCACGTGCCGGTTTTACAATGACTGGGTAATGCAAACCATGACGCCGCCGCAACCGCCCCGCCTCCATCACCCTGAACCTGGGAGTGCGAATATCATTGGCAAGCAAAAGGCGCTTAGTAGACGCTTTACGCTGACAGAGAGCCAAGGTGAAGGGGGGCGCGCCAGTATAGGGAATGCGCAACAGCTCGTAGAGGCCCGCGACCATGGATTCCTGATACGGGTCATCATTGAAAAACTCAATAAGGTTGAAGATGACATCAGGTTTCCTCCGATTCAGGGTCTTGTAGAGGGTATCAAGCCGGTCATTCACATTGACAGCGTACGCTCTGAACCCCGCCATTTTGAGGCCCTTCACTACCGCTTTGATCTCTTCGTCAACCGTGGCAACGTCAATCTTGAACTCAGGCTTAAAGTCGAGATCTTTCAGCGGCTGCCGTCTCATCAGCTCATATTCATCTTCGCCTACTTGGTTGTGGAGAACTGCGACGGAACTTTTCTTACTCATGGTTGCTCCAAATACTCCCATTATGAGTACACAAATCACCAACTATAATCAAGAAGTTCAGAGGCACCTTTCTTGAATTTTCGCTTCCCATTACTTACCTTACGTTGGATGTGGTTCCGCCCGGGGCCATGTTTTTGCTTGAGCCTCATTCTGTAGAAACCCGAAGCTTCCCCATGGGTCTTTATCCCCAACCGAATAAATGGCAATGCGGACCGTTCGCACTTAAACATGCGTTGGTCATGCTTGGCAAGGTTGTCAACGAAAAGGAAGTTTCACGGATAGCCGGAGCGCATTGGTGGGGAGGAGCTGACGAGATTAAGCTTGCGCGTGCTGCCAAGGCGTATGATTGTGAGTTGAAACTCATCCGCCGCAAAAGTCCTTTGCGCGCTCGACGCGAGCTCTTGCGCTCCCTCAAAAAGGGATGCCCTGCTTTGCTTTGTGTAGATGATTGGAACCATTGGATCACCGTTGTAGGTGCAGAACGGGGAAAGTTCATTTACGTTGATAGCAGGGAGGAGCCCGTCGTCTGCGTTGATATTTGGGCATCACTAAAGAACCGATGGGGATATAATCAACTCGATGAAGATGATCCAACCCAGACAGAAACACTCTTTGACCTCCATCCCGTTGTGCCGAAATTCCGAGCACGCACTAAAGCGCGCTTTTCATTGAAGCAAGCAAGATACTTGCGTCGACCGGAGAATCGTGCGTTTGCTACCCATTGGGATGAATACTTCAACGACCTCCTGCACATCTGTCATCCGCGCGGTCGAAAAAGCGAGAAGGTATTTCCCTTAGGAGAGCTCCTCCGCCGGCATGGCACCATGATCCGTTCACAAATCGCGTTCTGGCACGGCGCCGTGAAAGTCTCCAAAGTGGAAAAAATGCTCAAGAATCTTCAGTTCGTGGCTGACACGTATGGTTTGGTTATCCGTAAGCAAGACGAGAAGCGTGCCATTGTCGCGATCACTACAAACATGACGTTGTGGGCAGCAAGCAGATTTGGCGTTGACGAGGTGTACGGGAGTAATTAGTTTCTGCTTGTAGCCTGCAGGCCTGCGCCGAAATAACCGCATTCAAGTGGGGTCTCACTTCTAAGACAAACTTGCGGCTGTGAATTCCCAACGCCTGTTTCGCAAGCATTTCATGATTGTTTTGATCGGCACAGTGTTGTCACTGGTGCCTATCGCTCCTCTCTACCATTTGACCCTGCAACCTGACTTAGATAAGGTCCATATTCTCCTGCTTCTTTTCCTTCCAGCAGCAGTTCTAGCCATCATCGCTGATGTTCTTGTGCTCTACTATATGTACTCCCCTCTCCGAAAACTCGATACCTTGGATACGGCAAAGCGCTATGCACAAAATGACGATTTGAGCCGTGCCGTAGTGCTCTTGCACAATCTTCCCACCCTTGCTCTAGCGCGCGTCTTCCTCTGCCATGCAGTAGTTTTCACAGCTTGTTACAATCTCTTGACGCACTATGCGATCCCATGGGTTTCACTGCTCCCCGGCTTCGGCCCGAGTTTCTGGTTAGCAAACCTCACAATCGTGCCACTCCTCCCTGCTGTGTATGAGTTCTTTACGCTACCGTCAATGATCGAGAGAGAGTATGATGAAACACTTGCCTACAGGAGCAGCTTGCTGTCAGCGTGGAGGAGCAAAATCGTTACCATTCGTACGGGAATTCGTTTGATCCTACTTGTTATCCTCCTTGGTGTTATGCCGCTGATGGTACTATATCTTTCTCCGACGTCGGTGGCCGCCAGCAGGCTGTTGGAAATGACAATCTGCTCGTTTGCCTTGTTGCTGCTGATTTCGTTTTTCGTGATGAAGAACCTACGCTCCTCAACCCAAACTCTGCTTTCAGCAATGAGACAGATCCAGCAGAATAAGCGTGGGGCAAAAGTACATCTCTCTTCTGCTGATGAATTCTCTCAGCTCGCCGAGGGGCTGGGGCTCATGCTTGATGGAATCAAGCAACAGACTTTTATCCGTGACACGTTCGGCAAATATGTCCCTAAAGCAGTTGTCGAAGCGGTATTGAGACAAGGGGTAAGGCTTCAAGGAGAACGAAGACACGTGGCTATCTTGCTTGTCGACATACACAGTTTCCGTTCACATGTTGAAAAAGCCGAGCCTACTGAAATTATCAGCACGTTGAATGCCTACCTTTCACTTGTGATAAACGTCGCACAGCATTACAGCGGTACAGTTGACAAGATCGTGGCTGACCGTGTCCTTGTGGTGTTTGGAGCGCCGATATCACTCGATGTCCCTACCCAACGCGCGATGTTCGCAGCACTTGAAATCCGAATGGGACTAGCAAAACTGCACACAAAACTCCAACGCAAACCTGCAGAAGCGCTTCGGGTTGCCATGAGCATCCACTACGGCGAGGTGGTTGCGGGACACATTGGCGCATCGGAACGCTGGGAGTATTCAATTGTTGGCGATGCCGTCAACGTAACCTACCATATCGGCGAACTCTCCAAGCAACATAAGGCAGACATCCTGGTTTCTGCAGCAGCTAGAAAACGAGCAGGTGATGTGTTCAAGTTTGGAGAAAAACTGCAGGAAACTGCACGAACACAACGCACGACCATCGAAGTCTTCCCACTTCTCAATGAACAAACTAAGTAACTGTTGACCAACGTCTGTTTCAACTGACAGTTTTCCTTACGCTTGCCTTCCAGGAAAAAATCCAGTATCATTAGGCCGAATGTAGCTCACTTTGTGGCCCATGCTGATCATTGTGTTGTATGAACACCGTTAAGTTTCTGACTTCTCCTATCTGGTTTCCGGTTTGGCTCATCTGGACTATCTTCGCAGTTGTTGGACGAACGTTTTGGTTTGTAATCACATTCTCGATTAAGCTTACGATTCTCCTGCTCGCCATTTTCGGACTCCTTGTCTGGCTTACGTGGTAGCACTCCCCTGTAGCCACGTCTTGACGAAATAAAGGAACTACCCGTTGATCATTGGTAACCGTCTCATCGGAAGCACTGCTAAACGATTAACCGTCTATGCAAGCTCATCGTACAGGCCACTGCTCTTAGTTATATTCTCTATGTTATTTTATTCATGCAACAAACCCATCGAGCTCCCATCGGTTACTCCAGCAGATAGTCTACGGATCGTTGCGGACAACATAGAGCATCGGAAGGAGACAGAGAAGTTCTTCATACACCACCCTGATTCACCGTTCAACCAAGACTCTGCAGTCCAATTTTATGCCATTAAATGGTTCCCGATTGATCCGCTGTATACCGGCATGTCCGTGCTGCATCGCTACGACAATCCGGACACGGTAGTGGTGATGGGAACGAAGGGAGAGGAACGGAAGCAGCTTCGATACGGATATTTCGAGTTCACCGTGCCGGATGAATTTGGCAATCCAGTTCTACTCAAAATTAACGTTTACAAGTTTACGCCCCACGACGCGAAACGGTATGCATTGTACAAGAACAACCTCAGCATCTGGTTTACGGACAAGACTACGGGCAAGGAAACATACGAGGTTGGCCGCTATCTCGAGATTGGAGAGGAACACCCTGACCCTTCTTACGTATACACGATTGACCTTAACAAGACATTCAACCCTTACTGCGCCTATAGTGATTTGTTTTCATGCGCAATTCCCAGAAAAGAGGATCATCTAGACATTGCACTGAGGGTTGGTCAACTAAAGTACCTCGAATAAACGTGCCACTTCTGAGGAGACTCCATGGCCCCAACAAACAGGTCATTGCTTCCTGGAATCATACTGATTGTACTAGGCATCATATTCTTTCTTCCTAACGTTACAGACTTACGAGGCCGAGAGCTGTGGCCGACGTTTGTTCTTGCACTTGGCGTTGTATTTTATTTTCTGTTTCTAGCAGATCGAGCTCGCTATGGATTACTGATGCCCGCGACAATCTTAACCGTGACAGGCTTGATGTTCTTCTACTGCGTTTTCGAGGGATGGTACATAATGCGTGACATCTGGCCCCTTTTTATCGTTGCACCAGGATTGGGTTTCCTGCTCATGTACTTCTTTGGAAAGAAAGAACAAGGGCTGCTTATACCCGGCGGCATTCTGATTGCCGTTGGCCTGTTCTTTCTTGGTGGCATCACAGAGTACGAGTACCTCTGGCCTATTGTTCTCATTGCAGTCGGGATTGCCCTCTTGTTTAACGCAAAGCGTAGGTGAGCATCAGGGAAGGATAATTCCTGGATAGAGGTTCTCTCCTCCACACCATCGAATTCTAATTCCGACTTCACCGTATTCAAACTAAGTGCGGACGTCTTCCCACAGTAATTTCTGAACTGCTCGCCGTGCCTTGAGATTCGGCCTGATTCACAGTACATTGTGGGAGGTAACCCCCTATAAGTTAACCCTCAAGGATCTACCAATCGAATGGATCAGCATAGGCTTTACCGTACCATAAAAAATCTTGGTAACAAGAAATTCCGCACAGATAAACAGCTTCTGGCTAGTGTCCTACAAAGCATCATTGAGCACGAGGAAATCCCTGTTAAGGGGGGTCGCATATGGAAACTCGAACCAAACCTGGGAACATACAAGTTAATTCGACAGTGCGGCGACGCTGAACTCATCAAAAAAGATTTTCGGCTTCGGGTTTCGGAATATCCTGTCTTCCTCCAGCTTCCACGGAAGGGCACAATTGTCGCAACGGAAACCAACAAGTACCTTCGCCAGAAAGGGATCAAACTGTATTCTGCTACCGGTGTCGGGGAAAAAGTCCGCTGGGAGGGATACAACCTTTACACGTACGTCATCGGCATCAATGCTGATTACCTGAAGGACGAGATGACCTATACGCTGAAGATCATCGGCAACGCGCTGACTTCAGTGCTCAAAGGGAAGCGGATAGCATCGAAGGCGAAGCAACTGGAGCTTGAGCTCGACAAAGCGAGAGAGATTCAGAAGAGCATACTCCCCCAACATGAGATGAAGTTTTTCAACTATGAGATGTATGGCATCTCATTACCTGAGAAGATAGTAGGAGGTGATTTTTTTGATTATCTCCAATCATCTCAAGACAAGGACAGGCTCGGCGTGGTCGTGGGAGATGCGGCAAGCAAAGGACTCTCGGCAGCAGCTCAGGCGCTCTACGTATCGGGAGCGCTTCGTATGGGTATCGAGTACCAGACAAAAATCAATACGTTCATTGGAAGGATCAACTCACTTGTTAATCAGACATTTACGACCGAGCATTTCGTATCATTGGTCTACGCAGAGCTGACGAATTCCGACAGCGGGCTTATCTTTTACGTCAACGCCGGTCACAGCACCCCGCTTTTGCTTCGCGGCGCTACGGACGAAGTCGAGAGATTGCCTGCAACGGGTCACATCATCGGTCCATTTCCAAACGAAAAGTACCGCACAGAATATGCGTTGATGCAGAAAGGAGATGTTCTGCTGCTCTACACTGATGGCATCACTGAGGCATTCAATGAAAAACGCAAGATGTACGGAGAGCAGCGGCTCATCGAGAAGCTCAAGGAACTTAAGACAAAATCACCCAAGGAGATCTGCCAGCTCATTGTGGAGGATGTTCAGATCCACAACAGACTCGTCAAGTACTCGGATGACAAGACCGTTGTGGTGATCAAACGGACGAAGTGAAGAGCGTGCTGCCTTCGCTGCCTTATACATCTTCTAGTTGAATACTACAGCGCTCCAGCTGTATGATCGACCAAACGTGTTTCAACAATCTGGGGTTTTCCCTGTTGCTTCTCAGACTTTTTTCGCAATATTTTTCCAGCAGAATATCCCTGTAACCCTTTAGTATATAAAACGAAAACAGGCCTACGGCCTCGTAGAGGTAACAAGCACGTATGATAGGCTGCATATGTCGCGTTCTAACGCGACACGCGGAGCATAATAACAATGTTAGGCGGCCCAAGCTAACCCAATGCGATTCCGCGATCGATTCAGGCGCCTGACCCTCTGGAACAAACTCGGGGCCGTGGGTGCAGCCGCGTCGATCATCGGGATTCCGCTTGCTCTCGTTCTGTACTTCTACCCCCTCTCCGAAGCCACGGATG
>JAPUKJ010000202.1 GCA_027295705.1 Ignavibacteria bacterium
TATTTCCGGTTGCGCAGCCATACGGCAATAACACCTTTGCGTACCACGGTATTCAGTCAATGGGAGGGTACAGTGCGGCAAAACTGAAGATTTATCAGGAAATGGTTGACTCTGCAGGTCTCTATCCACCAAGATTTCCTCTGAACATGAACATCATAAACATGTTAAACGCGAAGTACTTGGTGGTCCCTGGACGCTTACCGGATGAGAATCTGGAGATTGTCCATGTTGATGAATCTAAGGGCCTTGTCACCTACTTGAACCATAATCACTTACCCCGTGCCTGGTTTGTGGATGAGATCGCAGTTGCAGAAACAAGGCAAGCAACGTTTAGAATCTTGAAATCGCCCACATTCGATCCGAAGCACCTTGCTGTTCTTGATCACGAACCAGCAACTCAACTTACGCGATCGGATTCAACCAGTATTGACACAGTCAAGCATGGTGCCCACGAGATTCGTATCAAGACGTTCTCATCATCCCAATCGCTCTTGGTCTTGAGCGAAATTTACTATCCCGCTGGTTGGAAGGCATACGTTGACGGTGACGAGACTGAAATCCTTAGAACAAATTCCATTCTCCGATCTGTTGTTGTCCCGGCAGGTAATCATGACGTGGTTTTCAAGTTCGATCCACCTCTCTATAGGATTGGTTGGGTGCTCTCGAACGCTGCCTGGGGAGCAGCAGCAATCTGCATTCTCGTTGGACTTTGGCAGATACCCTCAGTTCGTCGACGGTTGCATATGAAGTACAGGGAGCACGAGGTGACAAGAAGTTGACAATATGCTCCGCCTTGCATATATTGAACGTGCTTCGAATTGACCTAATTATCCAGTAAGGAGAAAACCCCACATGGCGGATATCTCATTAGATGCGCTTGGGATGGTTGAAACCAAAGGTCTTGTAGGATCGATTGAAGCTGCTGATGCGATGGTGAAGGCTGCACGGGTTCAGTTGATCGGCAAGGAGGTAATTGGCGGCGGCTACGTCACCGTCATGGTGCGGGGAGATGTCGGTGCTGTGAAAGCCGCAACGGATGCCGGCGCAGCAGCGGCTCAGCGTGTTGGCGAACTAGTCTCTGTCCACGTCATCCCGCGTCCACACACAGACGTAGAGATGATTCTTCCAAAGCGCCCAACGCCGAAGTAACCTCATACTGTCAAATTCCTTTGCCGTCGCGTGAAAGAGAAATCCGTCGCGGCAAAGCATTTGGTGGTCACCTATGCTTGAATATGCATTAGGTTTAATAGAAACCAAAGGGCTGGTTGGCTCAATTGAGGCTGCAGATGTAATGCTGAAAACCGCCAACGTGCGCCTTTTGGGCACAGAATTTATAAAGAACGGGCTGGTGACAGTTCAGATAATTGGCGAAGTTGCCGCTGTCAAAGCTGCAGTTGACGCAGCAAGCGCTGCAGTCGCGCGTGTGAGCCAACTTATCTCCACTCACGTTATCCCTCGGCCGGCAGAAGACATAGAGAACATTCTCACAAAATATCCCCCCGTCAGCCCCGCAGTCAAGAAATCCAAGCCTCCTTCAGCAGATCAGCAGGAGAGTTTGTCGACACTTGCAAGCTTGGACAATGAGGAATATCGATCTCAACTTAACAAGATGACTGTCCATCAATTGAGAACACTCGCGCGTGAAACTGGCGGTCTTGGCATTGCTGGACGCGAGATATCAAAGGCAAAGAAAGAGCTTTTGATTAGTGAGCTGCTCAGGAAACGAACAGGTTCTTAGTCGAACCTAACCTCAATACACCCCCAGAGGCTCACCACCGATTGAGGTTCTTAATAATAGGCATGGATGAGAAACAAGCGCATCCATATCATTCTCGCAACAACTCTCTTTGCCATTCTCTTATGGGGCTCTATCAATATGAGCTATCAGTACCAGGTAACTGCTGCTGCGCCTCTTGTTATTGAGAACATTCCGGCTGGGAGGGCGATCAAAACACCAGTTCCGCATGATCTTCAAATGAGATTCCGCGGCACTGGCTGGCGACTGGCGCCACTGGTGTGGGGTTCTGAGCTAACATATGCCCTTGATCTAAAAACAATTCCAGCCACCCAAAACGCACTCACCCTGAATGACATAGCAGAAAATCTTAACCTTCCGGCGGGTATTCAACCTCTCGATATGAAACCTGATTCCATCTACATTCTACTGGACTCACAAACCCAAAAGAGGGTTCCCGTTATTTTGGATCACACGGTAACCTTCCGAGAAGGTTACGGACAAGTAGGAAATACTATTGTCACGCCTGAAAGTGTCACCATCGGTGGCGCAAAGAGCCTTCTGCAAAGAATTGATTTATGGGCGACAACGAGAATCTCCTTCGAGAACCTCAAGGCGCCAGTTGACACCGACGTACCGCTCGCCGAGAGCGCGTCGTATATGCTCTCTTTTTCACCGCCGTCGGTCCATGTTCGCATCAATGTACAACCGTTTGCGGAAAAAACTATTCCAGGTCTTACCATTCGAGTACATTCCGTTCCTCCAAATCGTGAAGTTATACTGATTCCGCCGAAAATCGATATTGTGGTTCGCGGTAATATCGAGCAGCTTTCCGAGCTTACAGGGAGCAATTTTGAGGCTACTGTTGACTATGATGCAATTCTCGCTGACACGAGCGGATATGTAGACGCAAGAATAGATCTTCCTCCCGGACTCCAAGTGGTGAACAGAAGGCCTGAGCGTCATCAGTACATTGTCCGTAAACGGCTCTGATCAAGTCATCACACAAGAACCTAATGAGACTAGCAATTAATATTGATCATATAGCCACACTACGTGAAGCGAGGGGGGGACTAGAGCCTGACCCTGTAACAGCCGCACACATCTGTGAACTTGCTGGTGCAGAAGGAATCGTCTGTCACCTGCGTGAAGACAGGAGACACATCAATGATCGGGATCTCCGGCTCCTTCGTGAGAGCATCAAGACGAAGCTAGACCTCGAAATGGCGGCAACGGAAGAGATCATTAAGATTGCGATTGAAACGCTACCAGAATTGGCGACTCTGGTGCCGGAACGGCGGCAAGAGTTAACAACCGAAGGTGGGCTGGACGTGCGGCGACATAAACACTTTCTAGGTGATGTTGTAAAGGATCTTCAGAATCACGAAATCGAAGTGAGCCTCTTTATCGATCCCGTCCCAGAGCAGATCGAAGCGGCCAGAGCCGTAGGCGCCAACAAGATAGAGATTCATACCGGTGAGTACGCCAATGCCCACTCTGAGCGCGATCAGAAGACCCAACTCGAGAACGTGCACAGGGCAGCGCTAATGGCATCGGAACTTGGACTGGGGGTAAACGCTGGCCACGGACTGAACTATCTGAATATACTTCCAATTAAACAAATTCGTGGAATAGATGAAGTGAGCATTGGTCACGCGATCATTTCAAGAGCCATCTTCGTCGGCCTTGAGCGCGCTGTAAGGGAAATGCTGGAATTAATCCGGTAGGAGAGTGAGGCCCTCAACAAAGTCCTGTGAGGCTCTTCTCAAGATACTATTTGTAGTGATCAGTCGCGTGACTCAAGCTTGCGGATTTCGTCACGAAGAGCGGCAGCCTTCTCGTAGTTTTCCTTCTCAATGGCTTCTTTCAACTGATGATGAAGCTGTTCGAGCTTTGTCATTTTCGGTGGTTGCTGTTTGGATTTCTGTTGTTTCGTTTCATGCAACTGATCCTCTTCTTCCTCTTCTGGTACAAATGCAGCTTCATCCATAACACTAGAAGCGACATAGATCTGTACTCCATAGCGAACTGCAAGAGCGATTGCATCACTAGGGCGCGAGTCCACGAGTTGACTGTCTATGTTGAGCTTTGCGTAGAACGTTCCATCGCGGAGCTCATCAATCGTAATTTCTGAGAGCTCAGCGCCAAATGCCGCGATAATGTTCTTTATCAGATCGTGCGTTAGCGGCCGCGGTGGTTTTATGCCCTCCATCTCCAGCGCAATCGATTGTGCCTCTGAGGCACCGATGATAATCGGGAGGCGCCTGCTACCGTTGACCTCCTTCATAATGAGCGCATAAGCCCCCCCGCTTGCGGGGTTCGTCGAAAGGCCGAGAATATCAACCTGAACCCTGTCCACACTGAACTCCGTTTAATAAAATAAACTCTTGTTGATGTATAACGACCATATACAGAAAAAAGTTCAAACAGTCAAGCAATTGTCAGATAGACACTCCTATCCTACTTACCGAGCGCTGCCTTCAATTGCTTGGTCAGTTCTGGCAGAATCTCAAACACATCACCAACGATGCCATAATCTGCTACTTGGAAAATCGGAGCATCTTTGTCTTTGTTAATCGCTACAATGTACTTCGAAGACGACATTCCAGCCAAGTGCTGCACTGCCCCAGAAATTCCGCAGGCAACGTACATGGTTGGCGACACCGTCTTGCCGGTTTGGCCTACTTGTTCATCGTGGGGTCTCCAACCTGCATCCACTACCGCACGCGACGCTCCAACACCGGCTCCCATAACATCTGCTAGCTCCTCAATGAGATGGAAGTTCTCTGGCCCTTTCAACCCCCTGCCTCCTGAGACAATAATGTCAGCTTCAGTAACATCTGGTCGCCCAGTGGCCACCTTGAGTTCCTTCACAACACTGCCAAAATCCTTTGGTTCTAATGCAACTGGGGCCTTTTCCACTTGAGCAGTGCCAGAATCTGCTGCTGCCGTAAATACGTTGGGGCGAAGTGTAAAGACTTTCGTCTTCGTCCTCACTCTTACATCGATCAATGCCTTCCCGGCGAATACTGGGCGCGTTGCAACAATATTGCCATTCTCGACTCTCAGCGCCACGCAATCAGCCGCAAGTCCGGCACCAAGTTTTACTGCGATCCGAGGCGCTATGTCTTTGCCCATTTGGCTTGCGGGCAAAAAAACAACTTCCGCTCCCTCTTTTGCAGCAACCTCAGCAATGACTTTCGCGTAGGCAGTATTCGAATGCTGAGCAAGTGATGCATCGTCCGCAGTAACGACTCTGGAAGCACCGTATGCGCCTAACTCCTGAGCGATGCTTTCGATTCCGCTTCCAATCACCATCGCTACAAATTCTGCACGTAATTCGTCCGCAATTCCTCGAGCAGCTTTGACCGTTTCGAACGCTGATTTCTTGAATTTGTTGTCTCGTTGTTCTGCGAATGCTAAGACTTTCATTGCACTGTACGTGATTAGATGACTTTTGCCTCTTCGCGAAGCAACCGGATAAGTTCGGAAACAGCACTGTCATCCGTACTTAGAATCTTACCAGATCCTTTCGCAGGCGGTTTTTTGAGGTGAATCGTCTGCACTTGAACCTCGGCTGGCGCAGCTGGCTTTTCCTCAATTGGCTTGCTTTTGGCAGCCATGATCCCTTTCAGCGATGGGTAGCGAGGCTCATTGAGGCCCTTTTGGGCAAGGAATACCGCGGGTAATTTGGTTTCAACAATCTCATGACCACCTTCGATCTCACGGTCGCAAACAACCTTGCCTTCTTGAATATCAAGCTTCACAACAACTGCAACTGAAGGGAGACCAAGCATTTCAGCCACAAGGGTTCCCACCTGCGCGTTGTCGTAATCGATCGACTGTTTGCCAAAGAGAATTACATCTGGTGACATTTGTCTGAGCTCCTCAGCGAGGGCTTTCGCTACTCCATTGGAATCGCGAACGCTATCGTCTTTAAGCAACACAGCCTTCTCAACGCCCATGGCAAGTGCCTTGCGAAGGGTTTCTTTGTGCGCGTCACCTCCAAGACTCAACACGGTGACGTCGCCTGTAAATTTCTCTCTAATCCTTAGTGCTTCTTCAACAGCAAACTCATCGTAAGGACTCAGCATGTAATTAACGCCAGTTTTATCAATATTGACATTGTCTGCTCCCACTTTTATCTTCGTTTCTGTATCGGGAACATGATTGATGCAAACGGCGATCTTCATTCAACCTCTGGCGTTACTGCTGCATATGGGACTAGATGGCCTTTCTACAACTTCTCTCGTTCAGGGATAATAAATATACTCACCGAAAGCTACAAAGGCAAGGTAATCTGAACAAACAGTTTCTCTGCAAGTGTAACAACACTGCACATTGACTTTCAGATTCGTTTTTAATACGTTTGCCAAAGCGTAATCCTGAATTCAATTCTGTTCGATAACATTGAGGGGTCTTAAATGCCACAACACAAATCAACAGTTAAGAGGGCGCGTGCATCAAAACGTAGGTCAGCGCGCAATACTCAATGGAAAACGAGAATGCGTACAGCAATCAAACGTGTCCGTTCTGTCAAGGAAAAAGAGCATGCTCTTCTAGAGTTGAAGAAAGCCGTTAAGTTGTTGGACCAGCTAGTATCAAAAGGCGTCATTCATAGGAACGTGGCTGCAAACAATAAATCCAGCCTAACAAGGTTTGTCAACAACCTCAAGTAACAGCAGCATTTGTCTGTGCCAAAAAAAATGCCTCTGATCGAGAGGCATTTTTTTAGTCGTCTATGCGACACAAATTACTTCAATTCGGCCTGTTGAAGTCTGGTCAGCTCCTCCAGTTGAGCTATACGTTTTTCGTACCGCCCAGCTTCCACCGGACGCTCTTTCAACAACTTCTTGTACGCGTCGATGGCTTCCCTGTACTCACCTTGATTCGCGTATATCTCAGCAAGAGTTGCCGTTACTATCTTGCTCGTGCCACCTGGCGTAGCTACTGCTTTCTCCTTTGATTTTGGGTCATCGCCACCCTGCGATGAGGCAGTACCTTTTCTTACCTCCTGAAGCTGCTTCAGTAAGAAGTCGACCGTACTTTCTTTTTCCGACGAGTGTGCAGAAACAAACTGCTCAAAGGTGAGAGAATCTCTCCGCTCTTTCAGCTTCTGTGCCCGTCCTTCAGCAAACGCCTTAAATCCCTCTCGTTCACGCTGTTCGACATCCTTCAACAGCGCCTGCGCGGTTGGATTATCCGGTACGGACCTAAGAACCTTTCTATATTCCAGCATTGCCTCAATGTTTCTGCCTAACACTTCATAGCACTGACCCAAAATGAGATGACCCGTTCCATAGTCAGGAAAGAACTCTAAGCCCTTCAAACAAACCTGCAGCGCCTGCTGAGGCTTTACTTCCTTCAGGTAGTAGAAGGCCAATCGCGCAAACACGGGAGATTTCGGGTTCTCCGCGAGCTTGGCTTCCAACGAAGGTATGTACATTGCGCACTCTCTGTTGTAATACACAACGACTAGCCCCTTTTGTGGTTGACTTGTCTAGCAATCCATGCGTGTTTCAACGACATGACTGCAACAAAGGAAAATCCGAGGAAAAACAGCAGCTGAAATGGGATTGCTGCAATCTCCAAAAAATAGATTGAAGATGCAACACCGAAAAGACAATAGATTGCAAGGGCTATTTCAATAATGACCGTTGAATTAATTTTTGCAGGAACATACTCCTTGTTTGTCCACGAATCTTTTTTGTCCTTAATACTATACTTGGGTGTTCTGACAAATTCACTCTTTCTCCTAAAAAGGCCCTCAACAACGGCACGGCTGTTGTTAACTGCTAGTCCCATGCTTCCTGCCATAAATACAGGGAACAACAACAGCCGGCGCTGCCAGTCTTTATATACATCCTTTTGAGAAAACAGGTAAAAAAGAAATGACCCAATAAAGGCAAATACAAACACGGACATGAAGACAAAGTAATGATTGTGCAGCCCCGCGTGCTTGATGAAAACAAGCGGCACATTTAGTATACTGGCCAGCACAATGAATGGAAACACTAGATTGTTAGTCAGGTGAAAGGTCGCGTGCGCTTTAGTTGCAAAAGGAAGCTCTGACTTCCAAACGTCTGGGAGGATTTTCCGGGCAGTCTCAATAGAGCCCTTTGTCCAACGAAACTGCTGCGACTTGAGCGCGTTAATCTCCGAGGGGAGTTCGCCCGGCGACGTGACATGATTCAGGTATTTGAATTTCCAGCCCCGTAGCTGCGCACGGTAACTGAGATCAAGATCCTCGGTGAGCGTGTCGGCCTGCCAGCCTCCAGCATCTTCAATGCACTCCCTCCTCCAGACACCCGCTGTTCCATTAAAATTGATGAAGAAGCCAACGCTGTTTCGAACCGCTTGTTCAATAACAAAGTGACCGTCAAGAGCCATAGCTTGTGCACGTGTCAACAGCGAATATTCAGAATTGATATGCTCCCACCGTGTCTGCACCATGCCAACTCTTCGATCGCTCAAAAGGTGCGGCACAGTTTTCAAAAGAAAATCGGATCGCGGCACAAAGTCGGCATCGAAAATTGCAATGAACTCTCCACGCGCCATCTGGAGACCTTCCTTCAAGGCACCAGCCTTGAATCCCTCCCTGTTGCCCCGACGGATATGCTTTATGTCGTACCCGTGCCGCCGGTACTTTTCTACACATGAGGCCGCTATTTCGAGAGTCTGATCTGTGGAATCATCCAGCACCTGGATTTCGAGTTTTTCCTTTGGATATATCATCGCACATGCAGCTTCGATAAGACGTCTCACTACATACATCTCATTATAAATGGGTAGCTGCACAGTTACGACCGGATATTTAACTAGTATTTCAGTGTCCTGGTTTCTTCTCGATCGAATTTTCAGATAATAGTAAATCATAATGAAGCCATGAGCGCCGAAGACAAATAGCACCGAGAGTGAGAAGATGTATGTGAACAAGATGATTTCTTCCATGATGGTATGCTACTGACCTCAAATTGTGATTGATGATGACATTTTGCGCCCCGGCTACCACCCTGAAACAGTTTGTAGCAGAACATCCTCTGCAATTTTCTTTGTCGCTTCCTCCAGACCTACTTGTTGCTGCGAAATCCCGCCTACGCCGGTGTCATAATCACCCCAATTGGAAAATGATTTTTCCCAGACCTTCGTTCTCAGCTTCAGGTCTCGATACGCAAATGTTGCGGTAATCGTAACCCTCCGTTTGCTTACTGACTCCCCTTGACCTACAACGGAGGCAGCATCCGTCACCCTCGTGATAACACCTTCAAGGATTGAATCAGAGGTACGCCGATCTGCAATCTCTAGACTGTTATCACTAATGAACAGATTTGTCAACTCCGTTGTAAACCGTTCCCGCAGTCCCGGTTCACCGAAACCCGATTGATCATCAACCAGCGGGATTGCCACTGTCCTCAGGTGTGGCGGGACGGAAGCACCAGTGAACGAATATGGACAACCTGTAAGGAAGAAAAGGGATCCCCACGCAGTGATAAGAAGAACAAGCCTTCCAAACATACCAGCGAATCGTAACCCGTACCACATTACCATAGGCTACCCTAGACTATACTCTTTGATCTTTCTGTACAACGTTCGCTCGCTGATGTTCAACGCGCGTGCAGCGACTCTGCGATTTCCTTTGGAGCGCCCAAGAGCCTCAACGATCATTTTTCGCTCCATCTCTTGAAGCGACATGACTGGCTCCTCAACATTGTCTTGAAAATACATCAGCTCTTTTTTCAACATGTCCGAACCCTGTATAACGTGAGCCCCCTGAGCAAGCTGATTTCTCAACTCCAGGATATTCACCTTGATGTCCAGTAATGCTCGCAGGATCAACTCTCGCTCAGCTTCTTCAACACTCTTGGATATGGGAACAGGAAGATTCCGTCCGTCACTTGCAGGTTTATATTCTTTCAGATACTTCCGTACATCTTCCGTATGTATGTACTTCCCACTCTCAAGAATTAGCATACTTTCCACCACATTACGAAGCTCCCGCACATTCCCAGGCCAGTGATAGGACTTCAAGAATTGCATCGCCTCCTCAGAGATTCCAGCAAACTTCACGTCTTTTTTTTCAAAGAAGTCATCAACAAATTTCTGGAAAAACAGCGGGATGTCATCGGGTCGATTACGAAGAGGCGGAATAGTAATGTTAACTGACCGCAGTCGGAAAAAAAGATCCGCGCGGAAGCGCCCATGACGAACCTCTGATTCAAGATCTTTGTTTGTTGCCGCTATCACGCGAACATCCACCTTGCGTGGTATCGACGATCCGACACGAAGGAACTCACCATTTTCAAGAACCCGCAGGAACTTCACTTGCGAAGATAGAGGGATTTCGCCAATTTCATCAAGGAAGATGGTTCCTCCGTCGACAAGCTCGAAATATCCCTTCCTCTTCTCTGATGCACCTGTGAACGACCCGCGCTCATGACCGAACAACTCACTCTCGATTATTCCTTCTGGAATCGCTCCACTATTCACCGTGATCAGGGGTATGTGGCTCCGCTGACTTGCATTGTGGATCGCTTTTGCGATAATTTCCTTGCCCACACCGCTTTCGCCGCTGATAAGCACAGTAATGTCGGTCGGAGCCACCTGCTCGACTACCTCGATGATTTTTTGCATCTCCACGGAGGAGCCAATGATTCCGTGCTCCTCCTGGAAACTTCGTGGATCTGACTTCATCGCCACATTTTGCATCCTACCTCGACACCACAAACGAATCGATGTTATATGTGTTCTTAATTTGAGCCTCTTTTGCTTTCGCCTCGTCGTATGTCGTGTAATTCCCGACGAGGACAAGAAACAAAGACTGTAAGCCTCTAACCTTGTTAATAACTTCTACAGGATATCCTAGATCTTCGAAGAACAGCTTCTGCTTCTCCGCATTTACTTGGATCGAATACGCCCCAACTTGAAGTGCGAACTGTCCCTGCACGACATCCATCCGTGGTTCCTTAGAATCAACTGGTGGTGGTTCGGAAGCCACCGGCTCTTTTTCTTCAGTGATGCCCGTAGGTTCTGCTTCGGATGTCCCTTGGATGTATTCTGACTCCGGATAATCTTTCTTTAGCTGGTTCAGCTTTATTTCTGCAGTACGGTACAAACCAAGAGCATAGTAGAACTGATAAACCTTGTACAACGCATCATCAGCCCACTCACTTTTGGGAAAATTGTCGACGATGCTCTGATAGATTCGCACGGCCTCTGCTCCATTTGACGTGACTTGACCCTGAAGGTAAAGAACAGTCGGGTTGTTCGGATACTTGCTAAGCAGCGAAGGAAGCTCCGCTCTCACTTGTTCTACTTGTCCGCCCTTAACCATGGAGAGATATCCGCTGATGTCGGGATCAGAATCCTGAGCAGCCGACCCTGAGGTGAATGATAATAGCAACGTGATGAGAAAAAATAGTCTGTTCGTCATAAACTAGTCTCCTGCAAAGCACCAAGGCGGTTTCCACCGTCCGCATTCTCGGCGTCTACGCGAGTTCCGAAAAGGGTAGCTGAGTTTGCGCGTTGAATGAGCACGTCGATGTATTCTCCAGGGTATTCACCATTTCTCGGGAAGATAACAGTTCTATTAGTATCGGTGCGACCCATAAACTCACAATCGGATTTCTTGCTGTGGCGCTCCACCAGAATGCGCTCGATTGTTCCAATCATGCTCTGGTTCAACGCTAGAGATATTTTGTGTAATGCCTGAGTGACCTCGCCCACGCGCCTCCCTTTTTCTTCTTCAGAAACATCGTCCTTCATCCCCCACGCCTTGGTGTTCTCACGTGGAGAGTACTTGAACGTGTAGCCTCCATCGTATTTCATTTCGTTCACAAGATCGAGGGTTACTTGATGATCTCCTTCTGTTTCGGAGGGAAACCCTGAAATGATGTCTGTAGTCAAGCTGACACCGGGCATCGCACGTCTGATTTTCTCCACTAGGCCAACGTAATGATCAATTGTGTAGGTGCGATTCATAAGCTTTAATATTCTATCAGAGCCACTCTGGACAGGGAGATGAATGTATTTGCAAATGTTGTCATTGCTTGCAATGGTCTCGATCAGTTTGTCCGACATGTCTTGCGGGTGAGACGTTGTAAACCGTACTCTAACGCTTCGATCAACCTCGGCGACGCTACGCATCAGATCTGCGAAGTCGTAATCGCCGTCCCGGTACGAGTTAACATTTTGGCCAAGAAGCGTTACCTCCTTAAAGCCCCTCTCGGCCAACATCAAGACTTCTTGGACTACACTTTGTAATGATCGGCTCCGCTCCCGACCGCGCGTGAATGGAACGACACAAAAAGTACAGAACTTGTCACAGCCTCGCATCACAGAAATCCACGCACACACGCCGTCTGTCCGCAGAGGCGTAATGTCCTCATAGTTCTCGACACGGGAGAGCCGCACCGCAATGCCCCGTTCACCTTCAGAGGCCTGCTCGATCAGCAGCGGCAGTTTTCTATACTCGTCAGGACCGATTACCATGTCCACAAGTCTTTCGCGTTCGACAAGTTCAAAGCGCAGGCGTTCAGCCATACACCCGAGGATTCCAATCAATAACCCTGGATTGCGTTTCTTGTACCTGTTGAAGAGACCAAGGCGACCGTAAATCCGCTGCTCAGCGTTGTCTCTAACAGCACACGTGTTCACCAAAATCACATCGGCATCAGAAATTTCCTGGGTAAAAACATAACCTGCCCGCTGCAGAATGCCGCTCACAACTTCAGAGTCGGCTACGTTCATCTGACAGCCGTAGGTTTCTATATAGACCTGTTTGGGCAACGAAGAGTTCTGAAATTATGGAGTTAGAACGCCACAAATTTATCCAATATGTGACAGAAAAGCAAAAGGAGGAATGTCAGTTTTGCTTAATCTGCTCAGTTTGCAAACAATTTTTTGGAACAAAAACATTCGGAAATGCCAAATAGTCACAAGGCACGGATAGGTTGCGTCTGCCAAAATGTTTGATACAGGGAAGGGAGTTTAGTATCTTGAAGCGCAATTTTCATAGCCCTTCTCATATAATACTAGGAAAACCTCCCATGATGCCCTCTGATTTGCTTACTAGCATTGCAAACAAAGCAAAAGCTCTCAGGAAGACGATCGTTCTACCTGACGCAGTCGATGAGAGATGCATTGAGGCTTCACGGACCATGGTAGATCAAGGAATTGCAAACCCGATATTGATCGGCGACAATCAAGCAATTGAATCAGCGGCGAAGAAAGCGGGAACATCTCTGACTGGTATTCGGATCATTGATCCGCGGCGATCCGAGCAACTCAGCAACTTTGCCCATGGATTCTTCAACCTGCGAAAAGCAAAGGGACTACAGTTTCCAGAAGCCCAAAAGCAAATGACAAACCCGCTGTTCTTTGGGGCAATGATGGTGCGTGAAGGCATGGCGGATGGAAGTGTTGCCGGGTCTCTTTCTCCAACAGGTGACGTGCTGAGAGCCGGCATTCAGGTAATAGGTTTGTCAGAGAATATTAGCGTGGTGTCCAGCTTCTTCCTTATGATATTTCCCCATCAGGCCTACTCATTTGCTGACTGCGCAGTCCTGCCAAATCCAACGGCGGAACAGCTAGCAGATATCGGAATATCAACAGCCGAAAATCACAAGCGACTCACGGGTGAACAGCCACGAGTGGCCATGCTCTCGTTTTCCACCAAGGGGAGCGCTTCACATCCAGATGTTGAAAAGGTTCAAAAGGCAACCGCCATCATTAAGACGAAGCGGCCAGATTTGCCCGTTGACGGAGAGTTGCAGTTGGACGCAGCGATTGTCCCGGATGTCGCTCGATCGAAAGCTCCTGGCAGTCCCTTAGGCGGACGAGCAAATGTGCTGATTTTCCCGGATCTCAATGCGGGCAACATCGGCTACAAGATGGCGCAGCAGATGGCAGGCGCTGAAGCATTAGGACCACTGGTGCAGGGACTGAGGAGGCCAGCTTTCGATCTATCTCGTGGATGCACAGTTAGCGATATCGTGAATGTTGCAGCAATAAATGCAGTGATGGGGGCTGGTTAGTCCTCTCATGCAAAAACCTCTCGCACCATTCTTTGGTTCTTCCACGCTTTCTCACCTTTGCCCACAACCACAGTGGGATACAATATACAAAGTTGAACCAGCGTCATGTTGCCATATCAGTCTTGATTGAGTCTGGAAGAAAGCTCTCCCATGTGGATTTAGTGAACCAGTTTGCAGGCAAGGAACTCTCCTAGCCCTTTGTTGCTACTCTCCTTTTTCCTGTCCAAATTACCGCGAAAAATTGCGAGAAGCAAGCAATAGAAGGCAACGACTAATAAGGCTCTACACTTACCGCTTGGTTTTGGATTCGTCCCTTACATTTCCTTTTTGCTTATGGTCGACAGATCTTGCCAAGTACGACTCTCTTCTTCGCGCCTGTTACTCTCGGTAAGTTAGTCGGACGGCCAGCCATCGTTTCGTTGGCTAGGATTGCAAAGCAGATTGCTTCTTTTGCATCAGAGGAAATGCCAAATTCATTAATCAGCTTCACTTTTCGAGAACCAAAATAGCGTCGAAGTCCATCAACAATGTACGTGTTCTTTGCACCTCCGCCGCTGACGATGACTTCGTCAACTTTCACACGCTTCTCTACAAAGCGCCTGTACGCATCATACACAGCATAGGCTGTGAACTGAGCAGCAGTAGCAATGATGTCTTGACGGTCGTACCTCCTTGCATGTTTTAGAAATTCATTAACATACTCTCTCCCAAACTCTTCTCTGCCAGTTGACTTTGGCGGTCGCGCCTTAAGATACGGATGCTTGGCCATCCGCTCGAGCAACTCCAGTGAAACCATACCCCTCGCTGCCGTCTTCCCGTTGTGGTCATACCGCTTGCCATAGAATTCGTGCATTAATGCATCGACAATCATGTTGCCTGGCCCCGTGTCGAAGGCATAGACCCTTTCTGGCGAGCAGTTCTTCGGCAAGACAGTCATGTTGGCGATGCCACCAACGTTGAGGAGTATCCTGTTTTTGCTACTCGATCTAAACACAAGCCAATCGAAATACGGGACGAGCGGTGCTCCTTGACCACCAACCGCCATATCGGCAACACGGAAATCCCCGATGGTCAGTACACCGGTCAGTGTAGCCACCACTGAGGGATCACCAACCTGCAGTGTTGACCGAATCGTTCTCCCTAACATCTTATGCGGCCTTGGTAGATGTTGAATCGTCTGGCCGTGCGAACCGACGAGCGCAATTTGTGACAGCCTAACTTTTCCTCGCCTTGCAACTCGCTTTACGGCCTCCGCATACAGTTCAGCCAGGAAGAAATTCAGCCGTGCAATATCATCCACCCGGCTAGTTTCCGGAGCAGAGTTCCTCAGTAGGAGTTTTCTTAAACCGCGCGGGAAGGCATGCTCAACAAACGCAAGTTGTTCGAATTTGGTCGTCACTCCTTTACCAGTCACGCGTAACAATACCGCATCAACTCCGTCGAGTGAGGTTCCAGACATGAGACCTACAACTAATTTCGATTTCTCCATAGCTACAAATCCCCGAGAACACTGAGCTCAAGTTTATCTTGCAATCGGTCTAACGATAACAGCGCCATTTGTCTACAGTAGCCCACTTTGTTATCTTGGGATTATGAAAAAGAAGCTCCTACTTGGCGCACACATGTCCATCAGCGGTGGGGTGTATACAGCTTTCGAGCGCGGCACCAATATCGGCTGTACGACAATGCAGGTGTTCACCAAAAACAATAACCAGTGGAAAGGGAAGCCACTTACCGACGAGGACATCGAAAACTACAAAATGGCTGAGGTGAAAGCAAGAATTGCACCTGTCGTCGCACACGCTGCCTATCTCATCAATCTATGCGCGACCAATCAAACGATTCTCGTTAACTCCCGTAACGCGATGGTCGACGAACTCAAGCGGTGTGAAGCACTCGGTATCCGTGGACTAATCTTCCATCCTGGCTCACACATGGGCGCTGGTGAAAAAGAAGGGGTCAAGCGGATTGCAGAGTCAATCAACATTGCACACGGAAAGACGAAAAACTTCCGGGTCTTCACAACCCTCGAAACAACAGCCGGACAGGGAAGTACGCTAGGCTACCGATTTGAGCAGCTCCGGCAGATCATCGACCTTGTCGAAGGGAAAGAGCGGATGGCTGTATGCCTTGACACCTGTCATCTATTTGCAGCAGGCTACAACATTCGCACGGAGCATGGGTGGAAAGAGACCATGAAACAGTTCGATGAACTGATCGGCTTGCAGCACGTCTTGGCAATTCACATGAATGACTCAAAGCGGGAGTTCGGATCCCGCGTCGATCGACACGAACATATCGGAAAAGGTCAGATAGGCAAGACTGGATTTCAAACCGTGATGAACGACCCAAGATTCCATCACATCCCAAAGATTCTGGAAACCCCAAAGGGTGAGGATATGCATGAGGATGTGGAAAACATGAGACTATTAAGATTAATGGCTAAGGGAAAAACTGAGAGATGGTCAGAAAACTCAGGCTGAAGACTGTGTGTGAGCATCGCTGCAAACACCTTGGACGCAGGATACCCAGCTACTGTGACTCTTTACCCAATCTTTGGCAAGATAACCTCCCCGCAAGCCGACTCTTACACATATTCCCGGACTGAAAATCCATAATAGATTCAAACCAAAAGCACTTAGCACGACAATTCTTGTTCAAAAAAGTTGGGTACGTTATGAAATAATTTTGTATTATGGGGGCGTTGTTTCCATTTGCCCTCACCAAACTTTGCAACGGCATCCCACCCCGGATGCCACACGCTGCAGATAGAGTTGTGAATTCTTAAAAGAACATCCGATCCGAAACATGCAAAAAAAACAACGCACAACGCAACGGTTAATCATAGTCTCCAACCGCCTCCCCTTCACAATCGTACAGGAAGGAAGCGACCTAAAATTCAAGGAAAGTGTAGGTGGCGTTGCAACCGGCTTGAGTGCCTACCTGGAATCGCAGCACGGTGCCCCCCATCAGGAATCTGATTACGTCTGGGTTGGGTGGCCAGGCAAAACAATCGACGAGGAAGCACGGGAAACGGTGCGCTCGAAAGCCGTTGCCGAATACCACTCGTATCCTGTATTTCTCAGTGAAGAGGATGTAGAGAATTTTTACCAAGGCTTTTGTAACAAAACAATCTGGCCGCTTTTTCACTACTTCCCCGAATTCGTTCGTTATGATCTGGAGTACTGGCAGCATTACAACCGGGTTAACCAAATCTTTTGCAAGACCTTGCTGGAGCTCGTCCAGCCTGATGACCTGGTATGGATTCATGATTACCATCTCATGCTCCTCCCCGACCTGCTTAAGAAACAGATGCCTTCCGTGTCCGTGGGGTTCTTTCTCCACATTCCGTTTCCGACATTTGAAGTCTTCCGCCTCTTGCCTGGTAAATGGCGACGAGGGATCCTCGAAGGAATTGTCGGTGCTGACCTTGTTGGTTTTCACACGTACGATAATATGCAAGACTTCCTGCGATGTGCTCTTCGCATTCTAGGATTTGATCATAACATGGGACAGTTGCAACTGCCCGACCGTATTGTCAACGTGGGCACTTATCCTATGGGCATAGATTTTCTGAAATTCCACAATGCGGGGGGTAGTGCAGAAATTCACAAAACAAAAGAGGAGCTTCAGAAATTATTGGGCGATTCCAAGATCATTTTGTCCGTGGATCGTCTTGATTACTCAAAAGGGATCATCAATCGCCTGCAAGGATTTGAGGCGATGCTCGAAATGAACCCAGAATGGCGGGGGAAGGTCACACTTATCATGATTGTTGTTCCTTCCCGTGTCGATGTTGAACACTATGACCTGATGCAAAAGCAGATCGAAGGACTCGTCGGCAAGATCAATGGAAGGTTCGGAAGTATTAGCTGGACACCCATCATTTATCAATTCAGCGCACTCTCGTTTTATTCGCTTGTTGCGCGGTATGCATTGGCGCACGTTGCTCTTATTACGCCCCTGCGTGATGGGATGAACCTGATAGCAAAGGAATATGTTGCAAGCAGGGCTGACAAGACCGGTGTTCTAATATTGAGCGAAATGGCGGGTGCTGCGAAGGAGCTCGGAGAAGCGATCATCATCAATCCTAACAACCGCACGGAAATTGCGGAAGCATTGAAAGAAGCGCTTGAGTTGTCTGTAGATGAACAGATTAGACGAAATACGTTTATGCAACAGCGCTTGCGCCGCTATGATGTTGTTCGGTGGGCCTCAGACTTCATCACCGACCTTACCCTCGCGAGAGAGCGACGCGAAACATTGTATGCAAAACTTCTCACATCAAATGCGCAAGAACAACTGTTTCACGACTATACTCAAAGCCAGCAACGGCTTCTGCTTTTGGATTATGATGGAACCTTGACTCCGTTTTTCAAACATCCTTACCAGGCAAAGCCAACCAAGGAAGTTATCAAACTCCTTCACGATCTCTCAGAAGACACAAACAACACTGTTGTTGTGATCAGTGGACGTGATAAGGATACACTAGAGTCCTGGTTTGGGTCACTCTCCATCGGATTGGTCGCAGAGAACGGTATCTGGATCAAGGGCGTTAACGAAGAGTGGCAGATGCCAAAATCCTTAACAAACGAATGGAAACCGAAACTCCTGCCCATTCTGGAAATGTACGCAGATCGTCTGCCGGGAGCATTTGTTGAAGAGAAAGATTTTTCCCTCGTGTGGCACTACCACGCCGCAGATGTTGAACAGGGCAATCTTGTTGCAAGAGAGCTGACAGACGCCCTACTGGCTTTTACAACAAACATTGACCTTCAGGTGCTGAGCAGCTACAAATCCATCGAAATAAGAAACGCGGGCATCAGTAAAGCAACAGTCGGGCTTCAATGGCTCTCCACCAATGACTATGATTTTATCCTTGCGATCGGCGACGACTGGACTGACGAGGATTTGTTCATGATCTTACCCCAAACGGCGTATTCCATTCGCGTGGGTGTTACCAGCACACCCGCAAGATTCAACCTGCGGAACACTATGGAGGTTCAGCGGTTGTTACTGCGTCTAAAGCGTAGGCGTAAGTTCGTCGCAACTGATTCATCCTGAGAACCAATGCTGCCGCTGTAACTATGGCCGGTCACCCCTCGTCCAAGAACAAAAAAACATCAAAGCACTCAACGGAAATTTGCCCACAATCCTAGCAACTGTCTACTACGCAGTGAAGATGCATGCTCTCAAGTTACATGACGCTTAGCAAGAATCTGATAGCATAGCGGGGCGTTTTTCTCGCCGTAACATTAACCCACCACTCATATCAAGGACGTCGGTATGAACAAGAAAATTTGGCCGGGTTTCGCGGCCGTGTTCGTAGTAGTGTTCCTGCTGGATTGGCTGATCCACGGTGGATTTCTGAGCTCGATCTACAAAGAAACTGAGCACCTCTGGCGTGCCGAAGAGGAGATGAAAATGGGCGTAATGATCATCGCCCAACTCTTCTTTGCATTCTTCTTTACGTTCATTTTCTCCAAGGGCTACGAAGGGAGGGGGATCGCAGAAGGAGTCCGCTACGGACTGTATGTCAGCCTGATGATGAACGTGCCCGCTGCATACGGCACATATGCGGTGATGGATCTTCCATACTCACTTCCACTGCAATGGTTTATCTATGGTACCATTGAGTTTATCATTGCAGGCATTGCCCTCGCTTTAATATTTGGAAAGAAGGAAGCTGCCGCATCAACATAGGCAACTAAGATTACTAGCTTCGTACCTGATGCGTCCCTGTGATGGGACGCGTTTTTTGTTTTAGAGATCTTTTCGAGCTTCGCAATAGGCAAAAACCTATTACACTCGATCATTTCTGTGGCCAAGATGATCCGAGACCAGTATTTCAACTTGAACCTCTTAGCACCCTAGCGGGGAGCATTATTAATGCTTTAACGAACTGAAAGATTGCATCGACTGAAATTCCAATCAGTCGGAACGGAAGCATTATCAGCCAAACAATAGGATAGAGAAGGATTGCAAGAACGGCCAAGGGCCAGCAAATCACTAGCAAAATCAGCCAGAGGAGAAATTTGAACATAGTTGATCCGAGGTGCTTAGATCAATAGTACGAGATGTAGGTTTGTGGGTTTCATTGTTTTTCGGGACGCTTTCTCCCGCGCCACTTAGGTACTAAGTTGGCGGGCAGAGTTAGACGCCTTGCATTTCACAATTATGGCGCCAGCCGTTTCATTGACCAGCTCCTATCCTCCTGCAGATCGTAGAGAATGCGGTCGTGCATCCGTGCACCGCCATGCTGCCAGAATTCAATGCTGTTCGGCTTCAGACGATACCCTCCCCAATGCGCAGGTTGCGGGATGGGATGGCCTTTGTATTGTTGCTCGAGTTCGGCAAAGCGACGATCAAGCTCAGCCCGATTGCTGACTACTTCGCTCTGGGATGAAGCGAGCGCTCCAAGCTGAGTGTCGCGGGGTCGGGTCTGGAAGTACGCGCCAGATTCTTCCGCAGATACTTTGCTGACAGTTCCCTCAATGCGAACCTGACGATCCAGTTCAGCCCAGTAGAACATCAGAGCACCAACAGGATTGCCGGCAAGTTCCTTAGCTTTTCGACTGTTGTAATTGGTGTAGAAAACAAAGCCTTGTTCATCAACATGTTTCAGAAGAACCATCCTGGCCGAGGGTTTACCATCCTTCGTCGCCGTTGCAAGTGTCATAGCCTCCGGGAGCTTAAGATTCGCGGCAAGTGCTTCGTCAAACCATCGTTGGAATTGTTT